>NZ_QUIM01000019.1:0-38113 GCF_003480245.1 Blautia sp. AM42-2 | reverse complement strand
TCAAACTTTAGGGCAGCAAGGTCGGAAACCGCCGCCCGTACCTCCCCGGCAAGCTGCGGGTAGGGGCTGTGCCACTCGTTCAGCGTCCGGGCTATCTGGTTTAAGTTGCCGCCGATCCTGCCGTATTCGGCGGTCAGCTTCCCGACAGCGGCAAGCAACTCGTCATTGACGGGGGAAACGGTTATGATGGGGCGTATGGCTGCCCCGGTTATGGCTTGCCGGATAAACTCGGCTTGGCTCATGTTGTAAGCAGAAAGCCTTTCCGCAAACTCGGCGTATTCTTCCTCGGTCATGCGTGTCTTGACTACCCGGCTGCGGTGCGGCGTGTTATATCGTTTTCGCATGGTAAAACCTCCTTCGGCTGTGCGTGGTGTCCTCTCACTAATAGGAGAAAAACAGGGTGTAAAGCGGAACTGTTTTTGAAAAATCCGAAAAATTATTTTGAGGGATTTTCCAGCGGCGTAAGCCGCATAAGCAGGGTTTGGGGAAGGCACTCCCCAACAAGATTCCCGCAGGGGCAAAATGAGCGATAAGCGAATTTTGGTACTGCGGTAGAATCTTGCTCTTAGTAAGCCGCAGACTGCCTCTGTCCGGGCTTTTCCGTACATAGAGCGAACGGGGCGGGGCTTTCAGCCCGCTGTGCGCGGTCTTTTTCCCTTTCGCCAAAGATACATTTGAAAGGCCGTCAGCTACCCGCTGAACGGGGATTTTTCAAATTTTCTTTTGCCTTAGTAATCCGGGAAACAGGATTTTGGCAACCGGCGGGGCAGAGAAATTTTCCTTTCACTCCCTACAACACCGCGTTTTGAAATTTGCCAAACGGGGCAGGCAGCTTTTTCTGGCTTCACCTACCTACTACGGGTGGCTTTGCGATTTTGCCAAACGGACAACAAAAAAAGCAGCAAATCTTTTTCAGACTTACTGCTTTCGCTGGCCGCCGGTGACGGCTGGTATTCAGTTTAGTAAAAGGCTATCAGGCAAATGATGTTGAAAGTGATTTTGCGGTGTCTTAAAGCAGTTCCAACGCTCTTTTATACAGTGGGTCTAATTCACACCCGCAACTTCCACATTCCTCATCAGCCTGCTTAATTGCTGATATTAAAGATTCTTTATCAGATTTTCCGTCTAACCATTGTTGCGCGGGAATAGCTATTAAATCCCAACCGGATGCAACAAATTTTTGCATAATAGTTTTTAATTCTTCCATAGTGCGGCTCCTTTCAAGATAGCAACTGACAAATTTGCGGTTACTCTGATTTTACCATATCTACAGTGCAATGTCTATGCTTATCGGTCAAATCTGAACTTGAATAGCGCGGCAATTAGCTGTTGTTTCACATATTCCTCAACCTCGGCGTTGACCTGCCCGCGTACTTTGGAAAAGTAGCGGATATATCCGGCGTAGTGGGAAAGAACGGCGTTTACCGCGTCCGGGTCGCCCTCATGCGCTTTGACGATTGTTTCATAGGGGAGAAGTTTACTCATAGTCTTTCCCCTCCATGAGCCGCCGCAACCGTTTCAAAGCAAGCTGGATATGCCGCCCCGCTGTGCTGCGTGTCCGTCCGATATGTACGCCGATCACTCGCTGCGGCTGGCGCAGGAAGTAATAGCGGAAAATTTCTTCCTGTGTCTGCTCCGGCAAACGGGCAAGGGCGGCGGCAAGTTCCGCATGATACAAAACGGCGGTTTGGTCGCAGGCGGTAAAAAGATATTCTTCAAGCTGCTCCGGCTCGGCAAGCTGGACAAACTTCTCATTCATCAGATAGTCAAGGGAAACTTCCCGTTCCCACCTCCGGCGCAGATTCAAAATTTTATCTATGGCTGCGTGACGAATGACAATCTTGCAAAAGGCATTAAAGGTGTACTGGATATGGACTTTATAGGCTTCATCTTCGGTCATGGAAATTCCCCCTCTCTGATAATAGTGCGGGGCGGCAGCACTCCTTGCTGTCGCCCCTTGATTGCCTGCCAGCAAAGGCGGGCGGGGCTGTCAACGGCGGCGCGTATGCGCCGTTCATCTTGACCGTTGACTGGCTCGGCTGGCTTTGCTATTCCGTTATCTCTTTCAGTTATTGTCAAAGGAAATGTAGATAGTTAGACTATCGGGTATGTAGCTGATACTTAACCACTTTTTGTCGTTTGATAAAAGTGTCCCGATAGAAACATAGTTTTCTCCCTCGATTTCCTCTGACACATTTTCAATTACGGAAAAGCCTTCTTGGTTCAAAAGCTCCATATACTCGTTATAGTCGTTTTCGCTAATGCCGGTAAGGTTGATATTGCAATTCTCATGTTCTGTATCAAGTGTAGCCCATGCAACCGTACCAGGCGCAACAGGAAGCCCCTCTGTGTACTCATTCGCAGGCCAAACACCCTCGTCCAATTTTGTAACACTATTAGATTGCGTATTGTTCTCATTGCTTGTCGGTGTAGATGATGTATTTTGATTAGAACACGCAGCCAAAAAAATCATAACCATGATTGTGAATACAGAAATATACTTTTTCATTAGTTACCTCCTGTTTTTGTGTATGGTTCGGATAATTAACAAAACAGCAATAGCTGTTGCTGCAAACCCAATAGCCAAAAGGATTTGCGAAATATCAAAGGCAAACGCGCCCTCAATCTGTATATTTGTTGTCGCGTCTGCTTGTCCGATTGCTCCTTCTGGTACTTTTCCTGATTGCGTAACAGCATATACCGAAAAGGCGGCAACCGCGATAACAAGCGCAGCAAGAGTAGAAATGATACCGTTCCTTTTTTTCGATTTGGTGTTATCAATGCCAAACTGTTCTGCGGTGCTGTCTGCAAATTCTTTTGGCGTCCCCAAACGCTGGATAATCTGCTGCTCTGTTTCTCCATGCTCCATAGCAGACGCAAAAACTTCATTCAAGTCACGCACAACCTCTTTTTTCATTTTGCGTGGTAAAGATAGTTCCTTTTCAACCTGTTTGATATATTGTTCTTTCATTTGGACACCCTCGCTTGTTGATAACTTTCTATAAAGCCGTTTACGCAGTTTTCATAGCTTGACCAAAATAAGATTAGTTCATCAAGTACATTCCTGCCTTTATCCGTTAAAGAATAATACTTTTTTGAGCCGCCATTTGCCGCAGCCGGAGCCAATCGGCATTTGATTAGTTCTGCTTCCTGTAAACGATACAGAATGGGGTAAATGGTTCCCTCTTTCGCATATCCCAAAACAGACGCACTATTGTTCAATTCGGTTATAATTTCATATCCATAAGTTTCCTTGCGTCCGATTAGGCATAAGAGTATCATTTCCAGAGAGCCTTTTTTGAATTGCTGGACATATTTGCTATTCATATCGTCGCCTCTCTTTAGTTTCGCTATTTAGGTTCGCTAAGTAGCAACTATATTATATCTCTTCCGAGGTATCAGAGTCAATAGGCTTAACGAAAAAGTTACAAGGTGTGTGCGTAAGGTAATAACGGAATAGTGGGCTGCTGTCTATCAAATTCTTGTGTGTTACTTTATGGCACATGAGCATTATGTCGAGGATTGTAACGGGAGACGGTATTGATATTACGAGCAGCCAGGATGTAGAGGTAAAAAATTGCTTTATCCGTTCCACAGACGACAGTATCTGCATCAAATCCCAAAGATTGTTTGAAGATCCGTCAACGGTACGTGATGTAACAAAAGTGCGTGTTCACAATAACGTAATCTGGAATGCAGAACCCGGTAATGCCATAGAGCTTGGTTATGCCCTCCAGAGCGAAATCCACGACCTGGTATTTGAAGACTGTGACATCATACACTGCCAGTATGAAGGAAACATGGGTGGTGCGGCGATTTCCATACATCAGGCAGATGGAGGTCATGTTCATGATATACATTATAAAAACATCAGAGTAGAGCAGGCAGAACAGAAACTGTTCGATATTAAGGTTCTGCTTTGCAAATATACGGAACAGCTTGCCAAAGGAGAGATTAATGATATCTATTTTGATAATATCCAGGTGCTGAACGGAGATGTCCCGGTTTCCGTAATCCGGGGGTACCAGACACCGACAGAAGAAGTACGTGTTCATGATGTCCATTTTGATAACATTACTTTTATGGGGAATAAGTGTGAAACCTGGCAGGATATGCGGCTAGTCACAGAACTGGCAAATGATATTTACGTCAACGGTGTCAGAACATGCAGACAGATGAAATTCTGAGAATATTACCATATAGGGAAGATTCAACAAATAATGGCAAGGATTCTCCCGCCGATAGGTGGTGAGATGAATTGCAAATAAGAAAAAAGAATTCTTTACACGCAACTTTGTGCCTGCGGCCCAAAGTTTGCAGGTTACGGAAAGGCATGGTAATTATTATGTGGAATGGTAAGAAGAAAGCGGTCACTTTCAGCTATGATGACGGAGTAGAACAGGATAGACGGTTGATCGCATTGTTTAACAAATATGGGATGAAAGCAACTTTTAACCAGAATAGTGGAATCCAGACAAGAGCCGACATGTTTATCCAGGGAAATATCGTGATCCACAGGATGAATCAGAAAGATATGAGGGAGCTTTACAAAGGGCATGAAATTGCATCGCATACCTTGACCCATGCTAATCTGAAGGGACTTGACGAGGAAACCGTGTACAATGAAATTTCAACAGATATCAGGAATCTTGAAGCCTTCTATGAACAGAAAATAGCAGGATTTGTGTTCCCCTTTGGCACTTATGATGAATCAGCATTCAGAATATTAAAGGAATGCGGAATACAGTATGCAAGGACTCCGGGAGAGACACATGGTTTTGCTTTACAATCCGACCTGCTGAGGTTCAAGCCTAGCTTCCATCATGCAGATGCAGATATTATGAGTGGGATTGACCGCTTTTTAAATATGGATACGGAAGAACCACAGTTGTTATATATCTGGGGACACAGCTATGAATTTGATGTAGATGATAATTGGGAATATATGGAGTCCATTTTGAAGAAGCTGGCTTTTCATGACGATATCTTTTACGGAACCAATTCTCAGGTATTGCTTTAACTTTTTAAATGAATATAGTTTTTTCAAATCAACACATGTTTAAAATTATGTAGAGACCGGAAAATACATTTAATAGCAAAAATAAGCTGGTATGTCAAGAGCGCCCAGTGGTCTGGGCGTATATTTACTCTTGATATTCCAGCTTTTGTTGTTATATCAGCATCCGGTCAGGGAGCAGAATATTGGCGCGCCGGTCGAAGGCGAAACGGTATATGTGAGAGTCGATGCGTTTTTGGAAGAACCGCATGCCTGCACGTCAGAAGAAAAAAATCAGTCATTGGAGTGATGCACTTTTTTGTGCTCGTTGCATTGGTCCCTGTATTGTTTTGGCGTGAGTTCGTTTACTTTTTTAAACATTTCAATAAAAGCGCGGGAACTGGAAAAACCACTTTCTTCTGAAATATCAGGAATAGAAGAAGTAGTAGTTTCAAGGAGGTGGGTCGCATGGTCTAATCGGAGCGAAGAAAGATAGACATTAAAATTGCGTCCTGTTTTTTTGGCAAACATTCTGGAAAAATAGGTCGGATTGAAGCCAAAATGTTCGGAAACACTTTCCAGAGTAATATGTTCTTTATAATGTGCTGCCAGATATTCGGTAAAAGAAATCGAATCCTCTAATTTTGATCGGGGGGGGGTAGTACAAGCCGGAGTAGCCATGCTTTCAGAGAGAAGGATATGAAAAATTTGGAGAACGCAGGCATTCATCCCAAGGAGATCAACTGGTTTTTCGGATCGCGAATATCGGTAGATATCCATAAGAAGTCCCATGATTTCTTTTCGATGTCTGTTCACAACATCCTGCTCTATAATAGGGGAGTTTTTACTATCCGGGTTAAAAAAAAGCTGTATGATAGAGACAGGAACAAGCACTGCAAATCCGAGAAAGGAGGCAGAATTTTCAAGTGATTTATGAATAACATTTGGATTCACAAAAAGAAAATCATTATCTTTTACATAAGCCATAGTAGAACCGATTTCACAGAGCAGTGTTCCCGAAATAGAACAGTTAAATTCAAAACTGTTATGCCAGTGAAAATGCGGTGCTAAATTTACATCTTTTGGTTTTTCTAACTGAATCCAGTCAGAATGAAATACTTTGCAAAAGCGTCCGTCATACAAATTGATTGGTTCATATTCGATAATTTCCATATGTTTTGCCCTCTTTTGAATTGTATATTAACCATGAATAAAAAGAAAAAAATGATTACATACCATAAAAATTGCACAATAACATATTATTCAAAATTCGTTAAAAAGTCCATAAAAAAGTGATATAAAGTAAAAATACTGTATAGATTAGATAAGAAAGCGTCTTGAGAAAAGATAAGAAAAAGTATAAAAATAGATTATAACAAAAACGAACTTTTCTAAAGGAGGAAAAGAGATGAAAAGAAAAACATTAGCAGTTTCACTATCAGCAATCCTTGCAGCATCCATGCTTTTTGGATGCGGAAGCAATTCCAAAAGTGGGGATACAAAGAGTTCTTCTGACAATGGTAGTGCCAGCGCCAGCGCAGCTGATGCATCCAACGCAGGCTCAGATGCTTCTGGTTCAGGTATCCAGTACGATGGAGACGATGTAACTATTACCTATTGGCATACACATGGTGATTCCGAGGAAGAGGTTCTTGTGGATACCATTATTCCTGAGTTTGAAAAACAGTATCCCAATATTCATGTTGATGCTGTAAGAATGCCATACGATGGATTGATGCAACAGATTATTACCAGCCTTTCCAGTGGAACAGGTCCGGATCTGATGCGAATGGATATTATCTGGGTTCCAGAACTTGCTGAAATGGGAGCACTTGCAGCAGTTGATGATCTGGAAGGATTTGCAGATCTGAAAGATAATCTGTACGAAGGACCGCTGAGTACTAATTATTACAATGGAAAATATTATGGATTGCCATTGAACACAAACTGTCTGTCAGGCGTTTACAGTAAGACCATGATGGAGGAACTGAATATTGACAGTATTCCGACAACTTACGATGAAGTTGTTGCATTGAAAGACAAACTTGGTCCGGATCAGTATCTGATCGCATGCGAGGAGGCAAACTCTTGGGCTATGGCTCCATTGTTTCACTCTTTGGGCGGTGTTTATACCAACGAGGATTATACAAAAGCATCTGGTTATATCAACAGTGAAGATAGTGTAAAGGCACTGGAGACTATCGTTGAGTGGTATGATGAAGGAATTATTGGACCTTGCTTCACAGGTGGAAAGCCGGATGCAGCAAATGGTCTTTACGATGGAAATTATCTGTTTAGTTATCAGGGTCCATGGTTCTTCACAAATGATGATGAAGAAAATCTGGCAAAAGTAGAAGTAGGACTTCTGCCGGCTGGCAAAGCCGGATCTCTTACCGTTAACGGTGGCGAGGATCTGGTTATGTTTGAGAGTAGCGATAAGAAAGAAGCATCTTGGGTATTTGCAATGTTCTTAATGAGTGAATTCTCTCAGACAGCACAGGCTGTAGGCGGTGGACATCTGATCCCGACTGTAAAAACAATTGCCGAATCTGAAGAAGTACAAGCAGTACCGAATATGAGTACGTATATTGAACAGCTTGAGGGAGCTGTATCCCGTACCCCATCTCCGGCATGGGAGAAAATTTCAGATAAACTCTCTGTAGCATTCCAGAGCGCAGTTCTTCATGAGGATACGGCACAGTCCGCACTCGATAAGATTGCTCCGGAACTGGATGCATTGCTTGCAGGTGAGGCATCATAATTCAAGAAAGATGAAACAAATTTCCACAGGCTTTCTTGCCTGTGGAAATTGTTTATAGGGCGATAAAAAGCAGCCCGGAAAGGTATCTGTTATGAAAAAACCTTTATCAGAAAGATTTTCCAAAGGTCTGAAACAATGGTTGGCCGTTTTGCCCTTCCTTGCAGTGGGAATGACCTTATTTATTGTCTTTGTATTATATCCACAAATTAAGAATATTTATATTGCACTAACAAATTATAGCATTATGCCAGGTTCGGAAAATACATTTGTTGGAATAAGTAATTTTGCTAAAATGTTCAAAGATATTTCAACAAAAGGATCTGATGCCTATTTTTTCTGGATTGCATTTCGAAATAATATTTTAGCAGTTCTGGTTACTGTGCCAGGACAGTTGGTTCTTGGCCTGATCGTTGCCGTTTTGATTCATAACCTGAAAACAGGAAAAAATGTATATAAAGTACTCTTATATATTGCAGTTATTTGTGACTGGGTTGTTTTCTGTAATATCATTGATTATATTTTCCAACCGGATGAAGGAAGTCTTGTAAACTACTGTCTGACTACCATCGGAATCTTAAAAGAGCCGGTAGCATGGTTGCAGAATACATGGACAGGAAACTTTGTTATCTGGATCTGCTCAATCTGGAAGGGCTATGGCTGGGTTATGATCATTTACACCGCCGGTCTTCTTGGAATCCCATCAGATCAGTATGAAGCTGCAACGATGGATGGAGCCAATGCGGTTCAGAAATTCTTCCACGTTACACTTCCGGGATTAAGAGGAACTACACTTTATCTACTGATTAATCTGATTAATGGTGCGATGAATATCTTTATTCAGGTATTCCTGTTAACGAAAGGAGATCCGCTCGGAACAACAGATGTAGTTATGGATTATATTTACCGGAGGGCTTTCAACTATTTCGATTTTGGGTATGCGGCCGCTTGTGGTATTGTCATGGGTATTGTTGTATTTGCTATTTCCATGGGACTGAAGAGATTCCTTCGCTATGGTGAAAATCTTTAAGGAGGAGAGCAGTAATGAAGAAAAAGAAAATAATCAGTCAGATCTGTATTCATGTGATTTTAGTAGCGTTGACAGCAATATGTCTTCTTCCTTTTTTGTCAATGATTTCGACTTCATTTATGAAGGTAAAGGGTGTTCTGCCGAACGAGCCAATTTTATTTCCGAATTTTCCACTTTATCTGGAAAACTATGTAAAAGCGTGGACTGCAAACCATTTTCAGACGTACTTTTTCAACACACTATACGTGTCTGTAGTGGGCCTTATCGTAAATCTGTTAATTTCGATCACGATGGCATATTCTTTCTCACGATTCCAATTTCCAGGAAAGGAGCCTATTTTTAACTTGCTGTTGCTCACAATGATGATTCCGGCACAGCTGGCTATGATCTCCCAGTACACTATTTTAAACGGATTGAAACTGATTGATACCTATAAAGGAATTTGGCTGCTGTGGGGAGGCACTTGTGTGGCAGGAAACACCTTCTTCTATAGAGGTTTTTTTGAAGCAGTGCCGAAAGAGCTGGAAGAGTCCATGTACCTTGATGGTGCAACCAGGTTTCAGACCTTGTTACATTGCATTATTCCGTTAAGTAAACCGGCAATTGCAACACAGGCAGTATTGGCGTTCAATGGATACTGGTCGAACCTATTTGATATTCTTACCTTTACAAAATCGACAAACAAGAGAACACTTTCCGTTGCACTGCAACTGTTCCGTGGGCAGTATACGACTAACTATGGACTGATGTTTGCTGCCAGTGTTATTGTTATTATTCCGATTATTGTATTGTTTGTTATTTTCCAGAAACAGTTTATGCAGCAGGGCATTACAGACGGTTCCATAAAAGGATAATATCGGATTCTCTGCAAAATTTTAACCTGGAGGTGAAGTATGATTACAACTAGAAAAAAACAGTCGTTTGGTATTGCAGCAGTTGAACTTGGTGCACCGGTTTCGACAGTACCTTCCATTCCGGTGAATTTAAATGAATGGGAACATGCGGTGTTAATGGATACTTTTTACAGCGCAGGCGGAAGAGAGACCGTTTCAAGTACAAACCTACGGATGATGTGGGATCAGAAAAATCTGTATTTGTATCTGATTTGCTATGAAAAAGAGGCAAGGGTTTCCCGTCCGTCCGATGAAAATGTGCTGAAGACAGAATGGATGCTTCGCAAAGATAAGATAGAAATTGCATTGAGTAGCGGAAATTTTGGAGCGCGAGACTACGCAGTATTTTGTGCAGACACAGAGAAGCAGGCGGGAGCCAGGACGGAAAAGGGAATGACCTATTTCGGCGGTGATAAAGCAATTTTAAATGATTACTTTACCGAAAAAAATGATGCGGTAAAAACAGAAATCCCATCATGGAAATATACATGCAAAATTGCTGTAGAAAAAAACTGTTGGCGTGTCATGTTTGGAATTCCATGGGAGTTGTTCGGTGGATTTCCGGAAAAATATTTTAAGTTTCAGGTTTACCGGAAAAAGAATCAGACCAGTGAAGTTTTGGCTTTAAATCCGTTGGATTTAAATGCAAATTACGAGTCCAGATTTGATTTTGATCCGGAAAGCTTTATTGAGTGCATACCTGGAGGAACACCGCAGGTTATCTATTCCAACAGTGCTTGCGTGATCCTACCGGATGGAATGATGCATTGGCAGCGGCCGGCGACATTGGAATGGCCATCTACAAATGAGCGGGCTGAGATTCTGCATCTGCAGAAATCGCTGACGCCTACAACACCCGATGAATTGCCAGATCGGATTATAACCGTACAAAGATGGCAGGATGTGTTAATGTTGGAAGGAATGGATTTCTTCCCAAATGCACGATGTGAAAACTCTTTTGATAAGGTGGATCCTTGGGTACAGAGACGTCTCTGTAACGAAGCACTTCGAAAAGGAGATACTGCGACAGCCTGCAGAGAACTGGACGTATTGATTGGTTATTTCCGAACGCTCACGGCATGGTGGTATGCAGATCATACACTTGGAGATGCAGACGAAGACAACTGGATTGGATTCACACATCTGAAATCTGTTTCAGATCAGGGGAATAAGATCGTATTAAAGTACGAATATGGTTTGAACACGTGCGATGCCGTATTGATTCCACAGAATCGTGGTTTTCGCTTTTATACAAGAGAAAAAGGAGATTTTGACAGCGAAGCAGTTTCGTACACATTTTCAGAAATAGAGGGAGAATATCAGATCAAAACAGCACATTCTGTGATTGTGATTACAGCGGGAGATGATTGGAAGATCTGTGCGGATGAAAAATTTGTATTGGATGCAGATAACTTCAAGCTCTATGATTATGCAGGAAGCAAAGGTTTCGATGTGTGCCAACCACTTCTGGAAAGAGAAATGGTGTATGGATTCGGTGAACGATTTGATGCCGTAAACCAGAGAGGTCGGGTACTTTCTTTGTGGCACAGAGATGCATTTGAAGGTTGTAATTGTTCTATTGGAAATCAGTCCTACAAAAATGTATCATTTTTACACTCTACAAAAGGTTACTCTTTGTTTATTAACAGTTTTTACAGAATTAGAGCAGATATTGGAAGAGTCAGTAAAGGGCTTCGAATCACAACAGCAGGACCCAAAGCAGATATTTATGTTTTTACGGGAAGCGTCTTAGAAAACATGGAGGAATATACAGCCTTAACCGGAAAACCGTTGCTTCCGCCTGCGTGGGTGTTTGAACCGTGGGCCGGCGGTGGGGTAGGCAGATGGATGGACGGACCGACGCACGATGTAATCCAGGAGATGGAAGGTGTTATACGGAAGTTTAAAAATCTTGATATCCCACATTCTGGCCTGTATGCAGAGGGTGCTGGTTGGAAATGGGAAGACCATTACAACAAAGAAGAAATATATAAGATTGCTGCGTTTACAAAACAACAGAAGATGCGGGTTTTTTCCTGGCAGTTTTCACATCTGGACATGGAGCAGGCAAAGGAACTTCTGCCGAATTGTGCGGAAGAAGATCTGCCAATTACAAGAACGCCGGATTATCATGGAGAAAAAGTTCTTCCATGTGCTATTGATTTTTCACATCCAAGAGCAGAGGAACTTCTGGAAAACCAATGGCATGATCGAATGGATGCAGGTTTTGATGGAACTATGGTGGATTTTGGAGAAATCATTCCAGATGAAGCAGTGTTTTACGATGGTCGTACGGGAGATGAAATGCACAACGCATACGCGCTGGATTATACAAAAGCGTATCGAAAACTCTTTGAAAAATATAAAGGAGAGGATCACGTGCTGTTTTCAAGATCTGCGGCAGCGGGTGTTCAAAAGTATTCCTGCCAGTTTGGTGGGGACCAGCTTTCAAGTTTTAGAGGTCTGACTTATGCAATGAATGGAGGCCTGACACTGGCGGCTTCCGGTTTTCCATTCTGGGGTGTTGATGCAGGAGGTTATTCAGGATTTGCAGATGAAGAAACGTATCTCCGTTGGACGGAATTTGCAACCTTCTCACCAATTATGCGTTTCCATGGAGTAACCCCAAGAGAGCCATGGGCTTACAGCCGATATGCAGTGTCTGTTTATAAATTTTATGCATGGCTAAGAGAAAATCTTCTGAAATATTCGGTTCATACAGCAGAAGAGGCACATAAAACAGGCATACCAATGATGAGACCGTTGCCAATGGTATTTCCTGAGGATAAAGAGGCTGTCTATTGGGAAGATGAATATTTTTATGGTTCAGATCTGTTAGTTGCTCCGGTGCATCAAGAAGGAGAAAAGAGGAGAATTTACTTCCCATCAGGAAGCTGGATCAATTTGTTGGATTTCAGAAAGATGGTTGGTGGAAACCGAATTTTTCAGGTGGATGTTCCAATTGACAAAATTCCTGTTTACATTCGGGAAGGAGCGTGCATTTTATCTGTTATGAATGGAGAATTGCAGCTTGGACAAAGCATGACATATGAAAAAAAGAATACAGTTCTTATGAGTCGAGCTTTAAATGAAACTTCAGGCAAACGGTATGCAGATGGAAAAGAAATTGAATACAATATTTTGGGCAAAACGGGTGAAGATTTCTTTATGCTTCGCCATGCATTCGAGACAGAATTTATTGTTCTTCTTGGTTTTGACAGAAAGCCAGAAAGTCTGGAGTTGAATGGAGTTTCTCTTTCAGAAGGTGCATCCTTGAATGCGTTGAATTATGGTTCCGGCTGGTATTGGAGAGAGGATACAGCAGTTGTTGTCAGTGTTCCTAAACTGGAAAAGACAGAAATTCATGTAATTCACAAAGAACAATAGTATCAAAATGACGAAGTGATCCCTGCGAAGATTCTTGAGAGAAAGTCCCGTCTTCGGTTTAATTTCGAAGAGGGGACTTTCTTAAAAACAAACGAAACATTTCATGGAAAGAGAGGGTGGAAGATGGAAAATACAGGGTTTTATGTAATACCTAATAAAACGCAGTATGAAATTGGGGAAAGAGTCTGGCTGGAAATAAAAAAAACAGGGCCGACGAAAGCAAATCACGTGAAAGTTTCGTTGTTTACGTATCAGGGAGAAAATCTGAAAATGGAATGTACCCTGGAACAAGGAGTGTATATTCCACTTGCGGAAAGCATTTCAGAAAAAACGGGTGGATATCTGGTAAAAATAGAATTCTTTCAAAAGACTGAAAAACTAGGGAGCTGTTACACGGCATTTGATGTTGTGAATTGCTGGACAGAAGCTCCAAGATATGGATTTCTTAGCAGTTTTTCTGAGGAAGATAAACAAAAAGAAGAGTATCAGGAATTTTTCAGGGAAATGCACTTGAATGTGATTCAGTTTTATGACTGGATGTACCGCCATGATGAGTTTTATCCGGAGAGTGATATTTATACAGATATCATGGGAAGAAAAGGTTCGATGACTGCTGTTGCGAAAAAAATCGAAGGAGTGCACGCTTGCGGTGCCAAGGCAATAGCATATGGCGCTGTTTACGGTGCAGAATCATTTCAGGAAGAACATCCGGAATGCAGCTATCGGTACGATAATGGAGAACCAATGATTTTCATTGACAAAATATGGTTGATGGATATTCACAGGGGAACGGCGTGGAGAAAACGGATTTTACAGGAATATGGAAAAGCGCTGGAAAAAGGTTTTGATGGCGTACATATGGATCAATACGGAGATCCGAAAGAGGCATTAATTCTGGAAAATGGAAAATATGTCATTCGAGATCTGGCAGATGATTTTGGTGATTTGATCAATGAAACAAAAGAAAAATACCCGGAAAAACAACTCATTTTTAATGCAGTAAATAACTGGCCGGTAGATTCGGTAAAAAAGAGTCGCGAAGATTGTATTTATATAGAGGTCTGGTCGCCGAATGATACTTATAGAGATCTATATCGTTTGATTGCGCATGCTCGGGAAACAAAAGATGAGAAGAGGGTGATTCTGGCAGCGTATTTGAATCCGTTTAAAACAGAACCAGAAAGAAATCTGAAGGGATCTACAGCGCAGCTTGCAATGGCAACAATTTTCGCTTCTGGCGGATACCATCTTCTATTGGGCGAGGAAGGAAGTGTTCTGACAGAGGCATATTATCCGGACAACTGCAGAATTGGGGAACATTCGTTCCGAAAAACATTGAAAAAATATTATGATTTTATTACCGCGTACGGCGGACTTTTATTTCCGGAAAGTTGGACGGATCTGACGATGCAGTATGCAGGAGGAATCAACTCAGAATTTATATTCGAAAATGTTGATTGGTCACCGTATCCGGAAGCAGGAAAGGTATGGATTCAAATTTATAAGAGAGGACGAGAATTTTCAATACGATGTGTGAATTTTACGGGAATTTCGGACATGAACTGGAATAGAACACATGAGGAATTCCCACAGCGTGTAGAAAAGATAAAAGTGAAGGCAAAACTTCCGGGAGAAAAGAAACAAATATACGTTGTGACACCGGACGGTGAAATTCAGGAGCCAGAAGAAGTGTATTATAAAGTAAAACTAGGGGATGATCAAAGACAGGAAATTATATTTGAATTGGACAAATTATTGGTGTTTTCTGTTATATATCTGCGTTTGGAATAGGATTCTGAGCGTAGGTAAAAAAAACAGGAGGGTTTTTACATGAGATTGAAATTAGATAAAAGAACAGGACCCCTTTACTGGTGTACCTATGAGAAACAGTTTACTGAAAATACTTTTATGCCAGAAGAACGGTTCAAAGAAAATATTGATTGGGTAGCAAAGGAATTTGTTCCATATGGATACGAGATGGTATGCACAGATGGATGGATCGAGGATTCTTTCTGCATCAATGAAAATGGATATCTAACTCGTCATCATGATTCATGGAAACATGATTGGAAATATTGGGCAGACTATCTGAATGAGAGAGGAATGGCTCTCGGCGTTTACTACAATCCGACCTGGATCAGCCCGGCAGCGGTAAAGAACAAAGAAATTTTGGTCAAAGGAACAAATATTCCGGTGCGGGAAATTACAGATTTGTCGTATGTTTATGATGGAGAAAATGAGAAAAAAATAACGGGGGATCGTTTTTCTTATCCAAATGGAGAAGATCGAGCATTGTATTGGGTGGATGTAGATCGTTCTGGAGCAAAAGAGTATGTGCAAGGATATGTAAAGTATTTTATTGACTGCCATGTAGCTTTTTTACGAATTGATTTTCTTTCCTGGTACGAAGATGGAATGGATAAAGGAAAGCAGATTGGCAGAAATCATGGATCAGCAAATTACCGAAAAGTTCTCGAATGGATCAAGGAAGCAGCAGGGGATCAGATAATGATCAGTCTTGTTATGCCGCATTTGAAAAACAATGGTGAGAATGAGTTTGGCATGGGACAGATGGCGCGTATTAACGAAGACTCCGGTACGGGAGGCTGGGATACTTTTAGTGATCGAAACAGAGGACTGCATTTTGATTATTGGTCTCAGTGCACGACAGCATTTGAAGGCCTGATTTACTGGTCAAAAATTTTTGCTGACCACAACATGATCATGGATGCGGATATGCTTCGCCTGAATACCTTTGCAAATGATGAGGAGTGCAAATCGGCTGTATCGCTGGAACTGATTGCGGGAGCGCCGCTGGATATCGCAGATCAGTATGATACGATCAAAGATCGGGCATGGATTTATCAGAATGAGGAACTTCTTGCGTTGAATAAAAAAGAAATTTTATCCTTCCCATTGTCAACGGATACCAAAAATCCGGACAGTACCATCTGGATTGGAAAAGAAGCAACAGGAGAGATCATTCTTTCCGTATTTAATAGAGATGCAGAAGAAAAAGAAGTAGAGATTGATTTTAAACAAGTGTTGTTGTGCAGAGCTGCCAGTGTCAGGGATCTTTGGATGCATGAAGATCTCGGAGAAATGAAGAGCTTTCATACCATACTTCCGCCACATGGATGCCGGGTACTGAAACTTTCGGAAAGGAGTTAGTATGAATCTGGCTGCTTTTTATCACAGTGGGATGTACCCGGAAATTTACGCACCGGATCGGTTTCATCTGAGATTTTCTTTCCGGGCCGCAAGTGGGGACATAGAAACGTGTACCTTGGTTTATTTTCATAAAAATCACAGAGACGAAACAACGAAAGAAGAAAGGATGTTAGAGCGGTATCATTTAGGACCATCGGTTGTCTATGTGGCAGTGGTTTCTTTTCAAAAGCCGGCGAGATATCTTCAGTATTATTTTCGAGTGACGGGAAAAGACGGGGATACGCGCTGGTATAATGCGTGGGGCACAGTCGAAAAATGTCCGGATTCTGGTTTTTTCGAATATGCATATGCCAATAAGTGTTTTGTGGAGTATATGCCACCCAAATGGAGTCAGGGAACGATTTACTATCAGATATTTCCAGAGCGTTTCCGCAAAGAAAATCCGTTTTATGCGCCGGAGAACTGTGTGGCGTGGGGAAGTAAACCGACAGCTTCCAACTTTATGGGTGGAAATTTGAATGGAATCCGAAAATCGCTTAGCTATCTGGCAGAGCTTGGAGTGGAATGTATTTATTTGAACCCAGTGTTTGCGTCTCCCTCAAACCATAAATATGACACGACGGACTATTATAAAGTAGATCCTCATTTTGGAAGCAATGAGGATTTGCGAATTTTGGTCAAAGAAGCACATGAAAAACATATAAGGGTTATTTTAGACGCTGTGTTTAATCATACTGGAACAGAATTTTTTGCATTTGCTGATCTTTTAAAAAATCAGGAAAAATCAGAGTATCAGAGTTGGTATCATATTACTTGTTTTCCAGTAAGGGAAGAGGCGGACTGTTATGAATGTTTTTTTGGATTTGCTGGCATGCCAAAACTGAATACAGGAAACGAGAAGGTACAGGAGTATCTTTTGAATGTACTGGAATACTGGGTACGGGAAGTACAAGTGGATGGATATCGCTTTGATGTGATTGATGAAATTGATGAGAATTTTGTTCTCAAAATCAGAGACCGACTCAAACGTCTGAACCCGGAACTTGTTCTGATTGGTGAGACATGGGCAGAGGGAAAACGATTGCTGAATGGATGTGAAATGGACAGTATTATGAATTATTCTTTCCGCCAGGCAATGCTGGACTTTTTTGCAGAACGGAGTATTAACGCCGAAACATTTGGCCATCGGTTGGAAACTGCATTGTCGCGACATCCTGATGAAACTAATATGGCTATGTTTAATGCATTGGACACACATGATACCAAGCGTTTTATCAACAGTTGTAGTCATCGGTTAGATTCCTTTAAACTTGGTGTTGTTGTGCAGATGATGTTTCCGGGTTCGCCGTCCATTTATTATGGGGACGAAGCAGGAATTGACGGAGAAAATGATCCGGACTGTCGAAAGTGTATGACGTGGCAAGAAAATCCGGGAGAAAAAGAGAGTTTCCGTTTTTATCAGAGACTGATTCAGTTTCGAAAAAAACATTCTGCCATACGAAACGGTTCGTTTACAACAGTTTTGGCAGATGGACGCGTATATGGTTTTGCGCGTGAAAATGAAACGGAGATAATAGAAATTTTTGTAAATGACAGTGATGACACAGTAGAGATTACAGTCGAAAACGCTAGATCAATTTTGATTTCAAAGGGAAATTTTTACATTGTGTGCAGAAAAAATGGAGAAATAATAGAAGAAATCTGCAGTTGAAAAAACTGCGGGAAAGGAGTTCTTTATGGGAAAACTGAAATTTGGGGTTTCATCAATTATTCTGGGAAAAGAACAGAAAACGGAGAATCTGAAATATGATTCTGTGGAGTGGGGAGAAGCGACTACGATACGGGATTTTTTCCGCGCGGGAGGAAATCCGTCTCCAGTTACACCAACAAGATGTAAACTTCTGTATACAGCAGAAAAGCTGTTTGTTTTGTTTGAAAACATGGAAGAAAAAAATCATCATATCTTGAAAGAAGAAAATACCGTTACAGAGCTAACAGTAAAACGAAAAGATCAAGTAGAAGTTGCACTTTCAGGAAGAGAGTTTTCAAGAAGGGATTTTGCAGTTTTCACAGCAAAACGGGATGGCAGTAGCAGTGCTTTTGTAGAAAAAGGAATGACATATCTTAGTGGAGATCAGGCATATCTGGGAGAGGGAAAAGACCAGGGAGAAAAAACGGCAATTTCGAAAGAGCAGTATTCTGTAACAATAGATATTCTGCAGGACAGATGGTACGCTTTATTTGCAATACCGTGGATGCTTTTTGGTGGAAAGCCGGAGAAAGAGGAGGCTTTTGATCTTCAAGTCTATCGAAAAAAACATCAGTCAAGTGAAATTCTCTGCCCAACACCATTAGATCTGAATGTGAATTATTCGGATCGATTTGAATACGATCCAGAGACTTTTCTTGAGGTATCTTTTGGAGAAAAGGGGGAAACAAAAACGGAGAACGGCATTGTATTTGTCATGCCGTCCGGAATTTGCCACTGGCAGAGACCAGGAGTGTTGGAAAAAACTAGTACGGAAGAACGAAAGGAAATTTATCAGCTACAAAAGAGTGCAGAACCAACAACGAGAGAAAATCTGATAGATAGAATCCGAATTGCACAGCGCTGGCAGGACAGTCTGACATTGGAAGGTTTTGACTTTTTCTTTAACCAGGAAGTTGCAAATCCATGGAAGCCGATGGATCCATGGGTAGAAAAGCGTTTAGTGAATGAGCGGTTAAGAGAAAACCGATGGGAGGAAGCAGCTGCTGAGCTGGATCGTTATCTCACGTTTTTAAGAACTTGCAGTGCATGGTGGTATGCGGATCACAGCTTTGGAAACCAGGATTTGGAAAAATGGACATCATGTAGTGAAATTAGACATGTTCTGGAAACGAAAGATCATGTAACGATTTGTGTTGAATCAAAAGAGAGAACATGGGAGCTCATGATTTATCCTGTAGTCGGTGGTTTTCGAATGGTCGCTGGAAAGAAAGGCTTCTTTGATGGAAAGCCGGAAGCATTTTCTATGGAAGAATCCGAGCATGCATATATAATCAGAAGTAAAGAGCATGAGATGATACTCCAGAAAGAAACACTGGAAATTTCTATTGATAGAAAAGCAATCACAAATCTGAAAAATATTTCGTTTATATTTGAAAAGGAAAGTGTTTCGGCTTCGCGAATTCAATTTTCAATTCATGAAAACAGCGCCATTTATGGATTTGGAGAGCGTTTTGACAGCGTGAATCAGTATGGAAAAACCGTTGCGCTGTGGCAGAGAGATGCTTGTGAGGGATGTCTTGCATCCATTGGAAATCAGGCGTATAAAAATATTCCGTTGGTACATACAAGTGACGGTTTCAGCTTTTTTGCAAATACTTCGTATCGGATGCGGATGGATGTGGGAGATGCTGTGCAAGACTATCTTTCGGTGGAAGCACTTGGAGATGTTTTTGATTTTTATATTTGGAGCGGAACACCACGTGAGGCGATGACTGCTTACGGAACGCTCACAGGGCTTCCGATTTTCCCACCGGAATGGGTATTTGAACCATGGGCTGGCGGTGGCGGCGGAAGATGGAGAAACGGTCCGTTACAGGATATTGCGCTGGAGCAGATGGCGGCAATGAAAAAATTCCATGAACTCGATATTCCGCATTCCGGCTTTTATGCAGAAGGAGCAGGAGCTACCTTTTATGGAGAATATAAAAAAGAGGAATTATACAAAGTTGTATCGTTTGGAGAACGTCATGGATTCAAGGTGTTTTCCTGGCAGTTCCCTAATATGACGCAGGAATTGGCGCAGGAATTGTTGCCGGAATGCCCGAAGGAGGAGCTTCCGATTACGAGAAATAAAAATGATGAGGAAGAAAAACTTCCGGTGTATATCGATTTCTCCCATCCGCGTGCGAAAGAGCTTCTGGCAGCACAGTGGAAGGATCGTATGGATGCAGGTATTCGTGGAAGTATGGTTGACTTTGGAGATGTTGTACCGGACGAGGCAGTTTTTTATGATGGAAGACGCGGCGATGAGATGCATAACGCGTATGCCTATCAGTATGCGAAAAATTATAGAGAGTTATTTGAACAAAAATATGGAGATGACCATGTTCTTTATACAAGAGGCGCTGCACCCGGATCTCAACACTTTGCGTGTCAGTTCGGCGGGGATCAGCTGACCAGTTTCCAGGGACTGAAATATGCGATTGCAGGAGGCCTTTCTGCAGCTGCTTCTGGACTTCCATTCTGGGGTGTTGATGCGGGAGGTTATGATGGATTCCCAGATCAGGAAACATATCTCCGGTGGACAGAGTATGCTGCATTTTGTCCATTGATGCGTTTCCATGGAACGGAGCCGAGAGAGCCGTGGGAATACGATGCTTTTACAGTGAAAGTTTATCGTTATTATACGTGGCTGCGGGAAAATCTTCGTCCATATATTGTAAGTGTAGCAGCAGAAGCTCACAAACTGGGAATACCGATGATGCGTCCGCTTGCGATGATGTATCCAGAAGATCAGGAAGCAACAAAGGTGTGGGACGAATATCTTTTCGGAGAAGATCTTCTGGTTGCGCCGGTTTCTGATGAAACAGAAGAGCGGGAAATCTATTTTCCTGAGGGACGGTGGATTAGTCTGTGGAATTTAAATGATGAAATTTCCGGTCCGGTGCAGAGGAGCGTTGAGGTGCCAATTGATAAAATACCGGTGTACATTCGAGAAGGAAGTTTTCTTCCACTTCGACTGAATGAAAGTCTGAAACTTGGAGAAAGTATGAGCGAATCGGAAACCGAAATGATTTTGGCCGTGGTGCCGCAGAATGACAGTATCGTAAAAGAAACATTGTATGAGAGATCCGGTGCCAAAACATGTTGTGGCATGGAAAAAAATGGCGAAACTATACAGCTCCAAATTTCAGGAAGAACAGCAGAGCTTTATGTAATGCTGGCGGGAATTCATTGGAAAAGTACAGAAGCTATCGTAAACGGAAGAACATTAACAAAAGTGACTGCGAGAGAAGGTCTGTATTTCACGGAAGGTTATCTGGAGTTGGAAGAGGGTATCTTGGTGAAGATTAATCCATCTGCCGAATCTGTGATAAAAATACAAAAAAAATAAGATAAACATTAAGGAAAATCTGATAAACAGTAGAATGAGAACAGAACATATAAGTCGCGATTTGAAATCGCCCCCCTTTTGTTTGGGATACATCGATCTTGGCGTAAAAAAATGTGCGTTGTCATCGTTTGACTGTAAAAAGTAACAGGTTTTTCCAAGGTATCTTAATAATTATGAAAAGGGCTGAACAGTCACACTGTACAGCCCTTTTCGATTGTAAAAAATTTACCGCTCTTTCTTCATCTCAAACACCAACGCAATCGGTGCGGAGCCCCGTCTGTATCCTGCCGGGACAGTTATGCAAAGGCCGCCTTCAACTTCTTTAAACGCAACAGTTTCTCCATTTTCCACCATACAGATCTCTGAAATTTTCGCCTCGGTATACGGTACGAAAATTTCCGCCTCTACCGATTCCTGTACCGTCGGATACAGTCGGAACACATAGACGGAATCTCCTTTCTGTGTGAACGAAAGGGTTCCGCTCTGGTACGGCGCGCAGACGCGGGTTCCGTAGATGGCATCGCCGAAGGTTTTCATCCACTGGCCAAAACCGTTCAGGCTGTCCCAGGCATCGACCGGGATGCGGCCGTCCGGCTGTGGGCTGACGTTCAGTGCCATGTTGCCGCCTTTGGCAACGATGTTGACAAGCAGGCCGACAAGCTCACGCGGAGATTTATAATGGTCGCCGTAT
Source organism: Blautia sp. AM42-2 (assembly GCF_003480245.1). Taxonomy (NCBI): domain Bacteria; kingdom Bacillati; phylum Bacillota; class Clostridia; order Lachnospirales; family Lachnospiraceae; genus Blautia; species Blautia sp. AM42-2. The sequence goes on along the minus strand of NZ_QUIM01000019.1, from coordinate 16,082 downwards.
TCGTATGTAAAGTCAACGCCGAGGGTAAGACAGCTTTCCCACGGAACGTTCAGCGGTTCTTCCGGAATGCAGAGCTCCGGTGTCACGTAGTTTTCGTAAGCACCGCCGATTGTACGGTCAACGGAGAGAATCCACGGCTGAATCTTACGTGCTTCCTCAACGATCTTTCCAAGCTCAATATCCTGGCCGTTGCTCTCAGAGACCCAGCCCGCGTCGAACCAGAGAATATCCAGCTTACCGTAATTCTCGCAGAGCTCCAGAACCTGATTTTTCGTATATTCTTTAAAACGATTCCACACTTCCGGATATTCCTTTGGATCGTAGGAAGGTCCGCGGGATGTCAGACCATCTTTTCTCAGATCTTCTTTCCAGTAGTCCGGGCAGTGCCAGTCGGCTTTGGAAAAATAAGCACCGATACCGATACCTTTTGCGCGAAATGCATCAAACATGGATTTTACAATATCCGCATTTTTATGTTCATGGAACGGGCAGTCCTCTGCAGTTGTTTTATAATCTGTATATTTGGTATCCCAGAGGCAGAATCCGTCGTGATGCTTTGTGGTCAGAAGAAGATAACGGAATCCGCAGTCCTCTGCCATCTGCGCCCATTCCTCCGGCTGAAAGCGGACCGGATTAAACGAACGATTTAGGCTGAAATACTGTTTTTTGAAGGTTTCGCCGTCCGTCCAGTTTACCTGGTGGCGGGACCAGTCGGAATCCTTGTCGCTTAATGCCCAGGAAGCAACCATGCCGGGCTGGCAGTACAATCCAAAATGCATCATCAGCGCAAGCTTCTGGTCCCGGAACCATTCGAGCTGCTGCAGAACAGCCGGATCGGTCGGACGCACATACATTTCAGCGGCGCTGTAGTTGTGGACACCCTGGGAAACAATTTCCTGTTCTGGATCAGCAGGCGCTTCGTTGCCTGGGATATCGATAATCGGTTCCGTTGTTCTGTTTTGATCTTCTTGTTCTAAGTTCTCTGTGCTCATAAGAGAGTCTCCTTCTCATCAAGATAAAATTCACACCAATACTCGAAAATACAGCCAGAACCCGTAAAGAACCGGTTTTGGCACTACAATTAAGAAAGAATCCTGCTTTATGGGATTCTTTGGCTGCAGCGGGTTGAAAAAGCGACATAATTCCTCGCTTCCGCAGTGCGATCCTGCCCGGAGGGCTTTTTTCTATAGAAAAAACCGCGGCGACCCGATGACGTGCAGGCGGCCGCGGATCGGACAGGAATCCTGTCCTCGAGATAGTGTGTGTACGGACTCCCGACACCGGGGTATCCGTCTGTGTTGTCTATAGAATACCATATAAATGTTAAAAAGTCACCCTTTAATTTTAAACAAAATGTTCATAAAAAATCGGTAAAAGTGAACAAAAAGATCGCGGAAAAATCTGAAAAAATAACCCCCACGGGGGCTTGCAGGACGAATTTTAGCGTAGTAAAGTAAAAAAAGAAAAAAACAGAAAACGAAAAGGAGGAGAACATTATGCATATGGCTGATGCGCTGGTTGCGCCTGCAGTGGCTGCAACAATGTATGTCTGTTCCGGCGGAGCAGCTGGTTTTTCTGTAAAAAAAGTACGCCTGGAGAGCGACCCGAAAAAGATCCCAGTGATGGGAGTGATGGGTGCGTTTGTCTTTGCGGCGCAGATGATTAACTTTACAATTCCAGGCACAGGCTCGAGTGGTCATCTCTGCGGCGGTATGATGCTGACTGCGTTGCTCGGACCGTATGCCGCGTTTTTAACAATGATCGGTGTGCTGCTGATCCAGTGTCTGCTGTTTGCGGACGGCGGTCTTCTGGCGCTCGGGTGCAACATCTGGAATATGGCGTTTTATGGGTGCTTTCTCGGCTATTTCCTGTTCTGGCGTCCGATGATGAAAAAGGGAATGTCGCGCGGAAAGATTGTAGGTGCTTCCATCCTTGGGTGCGTGGTGACGCTGCAGCTTGGCGCTTTTAGTGTGGCACTGGAAACACTTGCATCCGGCATAACGGATCTGCCGTTTTCGGTATTTGTGGCAACAATGCAGCCGATTCATCTCGCGATTGGTCTTGTAGAAGGCCTGATTACAGCGGCCGTTCTGCTGTTCGTCTATGAAGCGCGTCCGGAGATGCTTTCGTGCAGCGAAGAAAGGGCAAAGAGCCGCTTTTCTTTCAAGAAGACAATTGCGATCTTAGGAATCGCAGCACTGGTGATCGGCGGAGCCGTTTCTCTTGCGGCATCCTCCAATCCGGATGGACTTGAGTGGTCTATGGAGCGTCTGACTGGTTCGACGGAACTGGAAAATGACGGAACCGGCGCACATGCAGCGGCGGAAGAAATTCAGGAAAAAACGGCACTTCTGCCGGACTATGGGTTTAAAAATTCCGATTCCACATTTGGAACCAGCTTTTCCGGAATTGCGGGATCCGCAGTCGTTCTTGTTGTCTGTGTCGGTGCATGCTATGCATTCCGCTTCTTTAAAAAGAAAAAGTCATAAGCTGCACGGAACAGGAGAAAGAAATGAATAAACTTGGCAATGCGCTATATGAAATCCATCATATGGATATGCTTGCGGCGAAGGACCAGTGGGTGAACAGGCTTCATCCACTGGTTAAACTTGTTTTAACGATTGTTTTTCTGACCGTAACCATGTCCTTTCAAAAATACGATCTGACCGGCCTGCTGCGCATGGGAATTTATCCGATTGTACTCTTTATCGTCGGCGAAATTTCATTCCGCGACAGTATCCGGCGGCTTCGGATTGTCCTGCCACTTGTCTGCTTTGTGGGGCTGTTTAATCCGATTTTTGACCGTCAGGTAATCGGGTATATTGGTACCGTTCCGCTGACAGCAGGGATGCTTTCCATGGTGACGCTGATGATCAAAGGCATTTACAGCGTACTGGCGGCATATCTTCTGATTGCGACAACATCCATCGAGAAAATCTGTTATGCACTGCGTCTGGTTCATATCCCTGCCATTCTGGTGACACAGGTGCTGCTGACGTACCGCTATGTCACGGTGCTTCTTGAAGAGGCAAACCGTATGACCCAGGCGTACAGTCTGCGCGCGCCGAATCAGAAGGGTGTTCATTTCAAGGTATGGGGAACACTGGCCGGCCAGCTGCTTCTGCGCAGCATGGACCGCGCAAATGAGGTGTATGAAAGCATGACTTTGCGTGGCTATCAGGGAGAATTTTACTATACAGCGAAGGAGCCGTGCAAAGCGAAGGACTGGCTGTATATGGGTGTGTGGCTTGTACTTTTTGCCGTACTGAAAGTAACGGGATGAAGCACTGCGTGGGAAGACATCTATTTGCAACAAGTCGGAAGAAGTAGAAAAGCAACCTGGTGCAGTTGCCTGCACGCGGGAAGAGAAAAGAATTGTCGGGAGATATCAAAAATGAGCCATATTCACATCAATTTTGAACATGTTAATTATTCTTACGAAAAATCAGTCCCGATTCTGCAGGACATCACGTTTACTGCACACGAAAATGACAGCATCGGACTGATCGGCGCGAACGGTGTTGGAAAATCGACGCTGCTGAGACTTCTGGTGGGACTGAATCTGGACTACGAAGGCAGCATCCGTGTGGAGGAAATGCCGGTTGTAAAAGAGATGCTTCCCAAAGTGCGCGAAAAAATCGGCTATGTCTTCCAGGATTCCGACAGTCAGCTTTTCATGTCGACGGTATTTGAGGATGTTGCATTTGCTCCGCGAAATTACGGGCTGCCGGAGGAAGAGGTGGAAAAACGTGTAAACCATGCACTGAAACAGATTCACATCGAGCATCTGCGGGACAAACAAATTTACAAAATGTCGGGCGGAGAAAAAAAGATGGCATCGATCGCGACGATTCTCGCTATGACACCGGATATTATCCTGATGGACGAGCCATCGATTGCACTCGATCCCAGAAACCGCAGATCACTGATCCACATTCTGAACGATTTTGAACATCTGAAAATCATCGCATCGCACGATCTCGACATGATTCTGGAAACGTGCAGTCGCGTGATTCTGATGTCCGGCGGGTGCATTGTCTGCGATGGAGATGCAAAAGAAATTTTGACGAACCAGGAACTTCTCGAGGAAAATGGACTGGAACTGCCGTTCTGCCTGCAGAAGCCGGTGTGGTAGAAAAGGCCGAAAAAAACAAAAGAAAACAACACCCGGGGATATCTGAAAACAAAAAATCAGATATTCCCGGGTGTTGTTTTTAAAAAGAATCCGAAGGTCGAATCGGGATTCGGATTTCTGTTACAAATTTTTCTGGATCGCTTGTCATTCCGTTGTCAATTAAGGTGATTTCCTGCGATCGTCTGTCATAAAGATATCTCCAAAGAAAATTTATACAGCAGTACGAATCGGTTTCTTCTTTAAGTACCGGAACACCAGCAGGCAGATGATAATAGAGGTCAGAGATCCACATGCCGTTGCAATGCCCATCGGGAACAGCGTGTCCGGGAACCAGATGGAAGTCAGATGCACACCGGGGATTCTAACAAGCAGAATGGCAATGATATTGTGCAGGAAGGAAAATTCCGACCGTCCGCAGGCACAGAAATAGCCGCTGAAGGTGAAGTGGACTCCAGCAAAAATGCAGTCCCAGATATAACCGCGGATATACTGACCGCCGAGGCGTGCAACCTCCGCATCTGTTGTGAAAAGACCGACCACAGGAACGGAAATAAACTGAATCGTAATAGCGACGATCAGTCCGAAAACGACAGCAATCAGTGCAGCACACCACATGGTCTGTTCGGCACGCTTCTGCTTTCCAGCACCGATGTTCTGCGCGCCGAGCGCCGAAACAGTGGAAAGCATGGAAGATGGAATCAGGAACAGGAAGCTGATGATTTTCTCTACAATACCGACTGCAGCCGCTGCTTCCAGACCGCGCCGGTTAGCGATGATGGTAATGATGATAAAGGCGATCTGAATAAAACCATCCTGCAGGGCGATCGGAACACCGATTTTAAGAATCTGTCCCATCACAGCTGTCTGAGGGGAGAGATCCGACCGGGTAAGACGGATGCCGGTATCACGTTTGCGGATCGCAATCAGTGCCAGAATGACGCTGAGTGTCTGGGAAAGCGTGGTTCCAAGCGCGGCACCGGATGGACCAAGATGCAGGGCGCCCATAAAGAGATAGTCGAGTGCGATATTGGCCGCACATGCGACTGCGATGAAGTACATCGGGCTTTTCGAATCACCAAGTCCACGGAAGATGGAACTGATGATATTATACGCGATGATGAATGGAATACCAATGAAACAGATCGTCAGATAAGCGACGGTGCCGGAAACGGCTTCGAATGGTGTGGACATCACAAGTACGATCGGCTTTACCAGAAGAAGCAGGATTACCATCAGCACGACGGAAACACCGAGAAATAAAGTGATGGTATTTCCTGTGCAGCGTGATGCCTGCTTTTTATCTTTTGCGCCGACGGCCTGCGCGATGCTGACAGTCGTTCCCATGGCAAGTCCCACGATGATAACGGTAATCATATGCATAACCTGACTGCCGATGGAAACGGCTGTTGTACCGGCCGCACCGTCAAACTGACCGATGATGAAAAGATCTGCCATGCCGTAGAGCGTCTGCAGAAAATACGATAAGAGATAAGGCAGCGAAAAATAGAAAATATTTTTCCAGATACTGCCGGTTGTTAAGTTTCGTTCCATGATAGGGAAACCTCCTGTTGTAGAATGTTACGATTATAGTAAACCCTACAATAATTATAGAGTCAAGAATATAATTTTCTGCACTTTATAAAAATACTTTAGATTTATAAGTTCGAACGTTTTCCGTGTACACTCCTTGACAAATGTTCAAAAAAGAACTATTATACAAAAAAGTTCAAAATAGAACAAATAAGAATATCAAGTTAAAAAAGAAGGTGAAAAAGTATGTTTGATGAACAATGGCAATTTGCAGTGGAGGTAGAACGAAAATACAACCAGTACCGAAAAAAGGTCATGGTGCGTTATGATCTGTCAGCTGCGGAAGTGGATGTTCTGCTGTTTCTTGCGAATAACAGCCAGTTTGATCTTGCAGTGGATATTGTGCGTGTGCGGAAAATGCAGAAATCGCATGTTTCACTGGCAGTGAACAAGCTGTGTGAAAAAGGATACATTCAAAAAGAAACAGATGCGGCGGATCGCAAGAAAGTGCATTTGAAGCTAGAAGAAAGTGCATCAGAAATTATCCGCTTTGGACAGGATTGCCAGAGAGCGTTTGGAGAATCGTTGTTTTCCGGAATTTCCAGAGAAGACAGGGAAGAATTTCTCAGATTATGCGAGCTGATTCGGAGGAACGTGACGGAAAAATAAAAACGCTGAAAGCCAGAGAGAAGAACATAATAGAAAAATAAGACAAAACAAAAACAGAAAGAGGAGGAAAACAGTCATCTGCCCCTAAATGGCAAAGTACAGGAAAAGTGCAACGGATCTAAGCGGATGACAGAAAAACTATGACAATAACACAACTTATCGTATGTATTGTGGCTGGTCTTGGCGCCGGCCTTGGCACGGGACTTGCGGGACTCTCCGCAGCGGCCGTTGTTTCACCGATGCTGATTACCTTTTTACACATGCCGGCTTATCAGGCGATTGGCATTGCGCTGGCATCGGATGTGCTGGCATCAGGAGTAAGTGCCTGGACTTATAAAAAGAATAAAAACATTGATATCCGCCACGGCGTGATTATGCTGATATCTGTTCTGATTTTTACACTGGTCGGCAGCTTCGTATCTTCGCTTGTGCCAAATGGAACCATGGGCGGATTTTCGAAAGTGATGACACTGTTTGTCGGACTGAAATTTATCATCCGTCCGATCATGACGACGAAAGAAGTACAGGCAAACAAATCAGAAAAACAGAAAATCCAGCAGTCGATTCTCTGCGGTGTTGTGATTGGATTTATCTGTGGATTTGTCGGAGCAGGCGGTGGCATGATGCTGCTTCTGGTGCTGACAAGCGTGCTCGGATATGAGCTGAAAACAGCAGTTGGAACGAGCGTCTTTATTATGACCTTTACAGCTCTGACCGGTGCAATCTCTCATTTTTATATCGGCGGCGCGCCGGACATTCCAATTCTGATTGCCTGTGTCATCAGTACCCTGGTCTTTGCACAGATTGGAGCGAAATGGGCCAACGGGGCAAATGTGAAAATGTTGAACCGCGTGACGGGAATTTTGCTTTGTGCGCTGGGAGTGGTGATGTTGTTTTTCTAACTACGTCAGAAAGTGTTTGATAAGAACAGCGTGTATCTCCCCACAAAAAAGATAGGTAAGAACAATCCCAAGGCTGCCGAAATCGAAGCAGATAACACCGCAAGGCAGGAATGGAACAGAACAGCGGATTTGGCTCTCATATCGGGCATTGAAGAAGCAAAGATACTGGAAATCAAGCAGACCGAAATCCACGACAAAGCCGGTCAGTCCATCCGTGAAAACGGTTGGCTTCCAAACCTGTTCCGAGGTATCGTAGGCAAGGCAAAGGAATTTCTGCAAGCCATCATCCGTGAAAAGGATATGCCACCCAAGCCAGTCCTCAATATGGATATGGACGAGTTCCGCACAATGCAGACCCTTATGCTAAAGGTACAGAAACAGGCGAAAGCAATCAAGAAGATACAGGAGGTCACACTCCCGAATCTGCGACAGCAGCTTGCGGAAACAACGGGTATTTTCAAGGGTAAGGAACGAAAAGCTCTGGAAAAACAGATACAGCAGATCGAAGCCGAACTTGATGAAAAACTGGATAAACTCCCCGATATTCTGACCGATGATGGTTATCCTGATGTACAGGCATTTATGAAAACTTACCGCAAAGCAGAGGCTATTGTGACACAGTATAACCAAGACCTTGCAGAATGGGAGCAGGCAGTTAAGAACGGACAGAAACCTGCCGAGAAACAGCACAGACCGCCCGAAAGACAAAGTGTGCGAAACAGGCTCAGACAGCTTCAGGAAGAGGGGAAACAGAACTCTCAGCCGAAGCAGAGAAAGAAATCCCAAGACAGGGACAGATAATCACGACATAGGAAACATCACCGCAGGGCGACCTGCCTTGCGGTCTTACATATATTTTGACAGTAGAACACCCTGCAAGATTTTTACATTTTGCAGGGTGTTTGATAAATACATATAAAAGTTTTCAATAAACACGTATTACTATATCAATATTTTTTGGATAATGTGTAGGTATAGTAGGTGTCAATAATCAAAAGAATTGCTACGATGCCCATTGTCCACCAGAAACAAGAAAAGCCTTTCGTTAAAAAGCATACTATGATTATAATAACCCCGCCTACAATAAATGAAATACCGCCAAAGCGTTGGCTTTTTTTCCACGTTGTTTCATTTTTCATACTCCATACTGTTCTCAGTCCTGCGATTGAGTTCATTCGTAGTTTTGGCATAATATTGCCTAATATAATCATTGCAACACCAAGCAGTCCAAATAAAAGTTGATTAATATCAAGTGCAATTGAAGAAAGATTTTCAATCGAATTGAAATCAGCATACAAGAAATAACCTGTCATAGCGTTAAAAAGTGTAAGAGATACAATTCCTGCCACAATACATACATTTTCGTTGTTACTCCCATTTTCTTCTTGTTTTGAAGAGAATTTAGCCATACCAAGCATAAAGTAGCCAAATAAAACTGTGATCACAGGGAAAATTAATGTTTCGTATTTACTGCCCCAACGTGTTACTTGATTATTAAAATCATAATGAGCTGGAATTCGCTCTGGTAAGAAATGTAAGGCAATCAAAACAACTATCAATGGCAAAAACATAAGACTATAAAAAATGATTTTTTTCTTTTTCATTGTTGACCTCCACGTAATTTACTTATCCACATAATTGTTTCATCAAGGATAGATAAATTTAATTCATAGTAAATAAAATTTTTATATCGAGTTTCGTAAATCAAGTCTGCCTTTTTTAGCTTTGATAAATGATAGGACAATGCCTGTGGTGTCATATCCAATGCGATAGCTAAATCGCCTGAGCTTATTTTTCCTTCCTGTAACTTTAGCAGAATTTTTCGACGAGTATCGTCTGCTAAAGCAGCTAACACTTCATTTATAGCCAATCTTCCACGCCCTAATCTATTTCAAATAATTTTTAAATAGATTATATCAGTTTAGCATTCGTTTTTCAATGGCTATTTCAAAATATTTTTAAATAGCAAAACAAGAAATACCGTCAATGGTCTTGATGAACAGTGCAAACACTGCCATTGACGGTATTTCTTTATTTTGCTTATGAGCAGACAAGGGCAGTAAGCCAAAAGCTGGCTTACCGCCCTAATTCTTACTATGCGTAGATAATCTCGTTGTAAATGATTTCTCTAACTCTGGACTGAATTTCATTCATTTTCTGCACCCACAACATAGCATTGTCGGCTTTCAGTTGTTCGGTAACATTTTCCTGCTCTGCAATTTGCTTTGTCAGCAGGAGCAAGCGTTCCTGTGCCTGTTTGTCAATGTCGGCAAGGTAAGAGTTCAATGTACCCTCAATAAGCATTGTAGTGTAAAGGAGGTGTTTATGTTCCTTTAGGTACTGCTTGTGGCGTTGTCCCCACAGTCCGATAGGCTGCGTTTCTTCTTCGGAAAGTATCAGACAAGGGATATAATAATCGTCCTGCAATTCATACCATTGACTTTGAACCGGAACCACGCCCCAATCAGGGTGGAACGATTGGGATTGATGTTGGAATCAAAACATTCTATTCTGACAGTAACGGAAATACCGTATCGAATCCAAAATATCTGGAACGCGCGATGCAAAAGCTTGTAAGAGAACAGCGCAGACTTTCCCGAAAACAGAAAGGTTCCCATAACCGCAATAGGCAGCGGATCCGAGTTGCCCGGGTACATGAGAAAGTAACGAATCAAAGGAATGATTTCCTGCAGAAGCAGTCAACGATGCTGGTGCGTGAAAACCAAACCATCTGCATCGAAGACCTGCATGTGAAGGGAATGATCCGGAATCATAAACTGGCAAAATCCATAGCCAGTGTTTCGTGGGCAAAGTTTTTTGAAATGCTGGAGTACAAAGCTGTCTGGTATGGCAATGAACTCCGCAGGGTGCCAACCATGTATCCAAGCAGCCAGACCTGCAGTGCATGCGGATATCAGAATCCGCTGGTGAAAAATCTGCGCATTCGTATCTGGGAGTGTCCAATCTGTCATGCAGTTCATAACCGGGATACGAATGCAGGCATCAATATTCTAAAGAAAGGACTGCAGATGCAGTCTGCATGAAGATAAAAAACTGTACCGCAGGGCATGCGGGAACAGGATAAATATAGCTTGTGGACACTGTGTAAGACATTGCAGTACCGTAAGGTATTTGCCAATGCAGTAGTGGAAGAAACAAGAATCCCCCTGCTTTAGCTGTGGGAAGTGTCAAAAAACTATAGATTTTACGCAGATAACCCCAAAATCAGAAAATGGTGTACAACTGGATGAAAAATAAATCAGGATCTCATCGCACCATCCACGGAAAGAATTTCTCCGGTTACATACGAAGCCATGTCGCTTGCCAGGAAGAGGAATGCGTTTGCAATGTCCTCTGCCTCACCAATTCTTCGAAGAGGAATGCGGTTGATGAGTGGATCAATCATTTCTTTTGGAAGTGCGGCAACCATATCGGTACGGGTGATGCCAGGTGCAACCGCGTTTACACGGATATGGAAAGGACCAAGTTCCCGTGCGAGGGACCAGGTCAGACCGTTGACCGCATATTTACTGGATGGATAGGCAACGCCGCCCGGCTGGCCGCAGATGCTGACCATTGAGCTGGTATTTAAAATACAGCCGCCGCCCTGTTCTTTCATAATAGCAACGGTTGGAAGGATGCCGTTCATCATGGCGTTGACATTTAGATCCATGACACTGGCAAAGCGCTCTGCGGTATACTTGTCAATTGGCGTACTGTCTGAGACACCGGCGTTGTTCACAAGAATATCGATTTTGCCGTATTTTTCTTTGACTTTGTTGATCTCATCTACCATGGCAGCTGCATCGGTCAGCTTTGGCCATGCACCGGAAACTTCCCAGTCCGGGTTTTCTTCTTTTAAAGATGCAACCGCTTTTGCAACGGTCTCTTCCCGGGATCCGAACAGGACGACTTTCGCGCCGTGCTGCAGAAATTTGTGCACAATGGCATAGCCGATTCCTCTGGTTCCGCCGGTAACAATTGCAACTTTATCTTTTAACATCATACCATTCACCCGATCCCGTTTTTTATATCAATGAAAACTGATTATGCAGGCTGTAGTTTTTATTTTTTTAACGATTCGGAGAAAAATGAATTTTGCATGAAAAATCATTTGACTTTGAATGACGATTCGTTTTGGAGAATACAAAAAACGGGATATTTCCTTTCTCTTAAATTTTGTTACAAATCCTTTCCTTTTGCTTATGTGTGATAAAGAAGTAATAGAAGTGTAAAAAATTTTGCCGTTCCTATCCGGCACATGAGGTATGTCGGATAGGTCGGGCGGTTAGGTGTCGGGCAGTTCTACCTTGCCGACAAAAGAATAATAGATTTCGATTTCCTGTCTGCGTAACTTGCCCCGGCGTTTCCCGTCAAGGGCAACGCTTTCATGGACAACGATTTTCTCCACAAACTCCCGCAGCAGAGTAGGGGTAAGTTCTTCAATGGTAGTGTGCCTGCGTACCACATTCATAAACTTTTCAGCGTTTGCGGTGGCTTCCTGCGCTTTGGAAAGTTCTTCCCGCAGTCTGGCGGCACGTTCTTTCAGTTCTTTCTGCTCGGCTTCATAGTCTGCCGACAGCTCTGTGAAACGCTCGTCCGATATGCGCCCGGTTACGCTGTCCTCATACAGCCGCTTGAAGATAGCAGATAACTCGGCTATGCGTTTCTCGGCGGCTTCCAGCTCCTTTTTCTTGGCGGCGTTCCTGCGTCTGTCCCCGTCCTCATTCTGCTCGATTAAAAGCTTCATAAACCGGGCTTCATGCTTTGCCGCATAGCTGGTAACTTTCCGCAGATTGGAGAGTACGCCAGCGGTCAAGAGGTCAGTGCGGATAAAGTGCGCTGTGCAGTCGGCGGTGCGTTTCTTGTAGCTTCCGCAGATATAACAGTCCTGCTTGCGCTTGTCCGTCTGGTATCGCTGCTGGTACATGACGCTGCCGCAGTCGGCACAAAAGAGTATGCCGGAGAACAAGCCCACTTCGTCATAACGGTTGGGGCGTTTGCGCTGCTTGCGTAACTCCTGCACCCGTTCCCACGTTTCCCGGTCAATGATAGGCTCATGGTGGTTCTCAAAAACCGCCTGCTTTTCCGGGGGATTTTCTATGCTGTGTTTCAGCTTGTAGGACGGCTTCTCGGTCTTAAAGTTTACCAGACAGCCCGTATATTCCCGGTTTTCCAGCAGATGAACCACGGTATTGGTCGCCCACTTGCACTCATAGCCGGGGTGGTAGCGGCGGGTGCTGCCCGTCCTGCGGTATTCCAGCGTCCCCGGCGTGGGGATTTGCTGCTCGGTCAGCATACGGGCTATCTTGGTCGGACCGTTCCCGGCAAGGCAAAGGCTGTAAATCTGCCGTACCACCGGGGCGGCTTCCTCGTCAATGATAAAGTTTTCGTCCTCGTCCATGAGGTAGCCATAGACGGGCTTGCTTGTGATGGGCTTTCCGCTCATGCCCTTAGAGCGTTTTACTGCCTTGATTTTCTTGCTCGTATCTCTCACCAGCCATTCGTTAAAAATGTTCCGCAGCGGGGCAAAATCATTTTCCCCCTGTGCGCTGTCCACTCCGTCATTGATAGCGATGAAGCGGACACCTTTCTGTGGGAAAATCATTTCTGTGTACATTCCCACCTGTAAGTAGTTTCGCCCTAACCTCGACATATCCTTGACGATAACTGTCCCGACTTTCCCTGCTTCAATGTCTGCAAGCATGGCTTGAAATCCGGGTCTTTGAAAGTTCGCACCGGAATAACCGTCGTCGGTGTACCAGCGCAGATTAGAAAATCCATTCTGTTTGGCATAGGTTTCCAAAATCCTCTTTTGGTTGGAAATGGAATTGCTCTCGCCTTGCAGCTCGTCCTCATGGGACAGTCTTGGGTAAAGGGCGGTAATGAGTTGCTGGGTGGTCTGTCTTAACATAAATTCCTCCGTTTCCGACAGCCAGCCCCACTATTCCGTACCTTGATTGTACCACATGGGGCGGCTGTCTGTATAGCGGCAAAAGCGTCAAATCTGCTTCTTTACGGTCGGTAAAAATGACGGTTTTTCAATCAGGCTTATCACAGGTCAAATATCCGGCGGCGGCTTCTGCTTCCAGCACTTTCATCATCTTGTCAGCGGCGGTGTCGGTCGCCCCCTCCTTGAAAAAGCCAGACACCACAAGGATTGTGTTGCCTATCCTCGTTTCGGTCACGCAGTCCGGGCGGCGGGCAGGGCGTTTGTTTCTCTGGGTGTCGGTCATAGGCAAATCTCCTTTCCGGCAAGCAGCCGTTTCAGCTGTTCCATTTTTCCCTGTGCGGCGGCTTTCCTCAAATTCTCCCCGGTAAAGCAGAGAGGGGAACACATTTCAAGCAGGCGGTCATAAATCCGGGCGTGGGCGGTGTCCTCCGGGTGCTGCAATTCCTCCAGCGTGAGGTTGGTCGTCACAATCAGCGGCTTCCTGCTCCGGTAGCGGCTGTCAATCACATTGTAGACCTGTTCCAGACCGTATTCTGTGCCACGCTCCATTCCAAAATCGTCAATGATGAGCAGGGGGAAGCTGCAAAGGCGGGAAATATATTCGTTCCTGCCCGCAAAGCTGGCGGCAAGGTCGTTTAATATTGCTGCAAAGTTTGTCATGCACACCGGGACTTCCTGCTCCATGAGGGCGTTTGCAATACACCCGGCAAAATAGCTTTTCCCAGTGCCTACCCTGCCCCACAAGAGCAGCCCGTAGTTCCCGTCCTTTATCTGTTCCCAGCGTGCCACATATCCGGCGGCGTTCTTCATCTGCGGGCAGCTGCCGTTATCGTTGGCAAATGTCCAGTCCTGCATGGTCTTGTCTGTAAAGCCCTGCCGTTTCAGCCGTTCCACCGTTTCAAGGTGGCTGCGCCGCTTCTCGGCGGCTTCCCGTTCCTTACGGGCTGCCCGCTGGCAGTCGCACTCTGACGGGTGGCGGTCACGCCCGAAAAAGGTCTTGCCCTCCGGGAAATAGGCTTCTTTGGGTTTCCGGCATTTGCCGCAGTATAAAAGCCCGTCCTCCCCGGTGTAATCCTCCGGCTCGGCTGTGGTGTCGGTCATAGGCAGTATGGTGTTGTGGATTGTATCGGTCATAGGCTTTCTCCCTCCTTGAATGAATAGTCCGGTATGCCTTTCTTTGGCTTCTCTTTGGCAGCGTCCTCCTGCGCCCACTTGTAAATGGTGGCTGCATGGCTCTGGTACTGCTTCCCGGTGGAAGCGATGTGGCAGGAAAGGCGGTCAAGGTAATACTCCCACTTGCCGGGGAAGTCCTGTTCCAGCTCCAAAAGTTCTGTGTCAGAAAGAAATACATTTTTATATCTGCCATAAGCGGCGGGGGGCTGCCCCTCACTCGCTCCTTTTGTTTGGCTCTCTATTAGGTTGTTTATATTAGTTTGGTTAGGGGACGGTTTTCCGACCGTCATAAGGTCAGTTTTCCGGCTGTCAGTTGGTCGGTTTCCCGCCCTTATGAGGGGCGGTTTTCCGTCCGTCAGTTGGTCGGAAAACTGTACCACTGGGATAGGCGGCACTTTCACATACAGACGGTTGGCGGCAGAAAAGCCCGTCCGTCTGCGTTCCAGCAGCCCGGCAGCGTCCAGTTCGTTCAGTGCGCCCTTTATGGTGGTGCAGCCTTTATCCAGCATTTCCGCTATCTCTGCTATGGGGTAGACAATGTATGTCCGTCCCTCGCTGTCCTGCCAGCCGTTCTTCTGCGAAAGGGTGGAACGGTCTAACAGCAGCGCATATAACTCTCTTGCGGTGTGGGATAGGTCTGTTTCCAGCAGGAAACGGGGGTAAGGCAGGTAAGCGGGCAGCTCCGTTCCTGCGGTCATATAATCAGCGATAGGGTTCACCTCCTTGTGGTGTCTGTCTGTGGGTTCTGTTACGCTTTTAGGGGGCGTTTTTAAGGGAAAAGGATAAATGTATCACGCACCCTTTGACACCCTCCAAAAAAGCCTTGATTTATGCGGGTTTGAAATGCCCTAAAGCGTGACATTTCTCCCTTTGTTTCCGCTTCCGTTTGGCGGCGTTTATCCGCTTCATGCGTCCGGCGCAGTCCGGGCAGTATTTCCCCCGGTTGGATTTTGGGAAGAAGAACGCCCCGCAGACAGCGCAGCGTTTCCGGCTTCCCCGGCGCAAGAGGGCGGCTTCCAGTGCTTCATCAAGGGGCAGGACAGCGGCGGTAAACCAGCGGCAGAGCAGCGAATAGCTGATACTCTGTACACACACGCAAGGCTCGCCGTCCTCCAACAGCAGGCAGTTCCCGCTGTCATAGTTGCAGCACTCATGCACAAGGCGGCGGGCTGCCCGGTACTGGCGGTAGTCCATGCGGGGGATATTACCGTTCATGGCTCTGCTCCTTTCTGCGCTGCGGCTCGCTCCGGCGTAAAATCTGGTCGATATTGCCCTTGACAGTCTGCAAGCGGCGGTACTCCTCCCGTTTTGCCCGGTAATCGTTGTAGCCGCTGTTTTTCTCTTTGATAAGGCTTTCAATCTCTGCTTGCAGGGATTTATAGCTCGGCAGCTTGGAAATGCCGTTCTCCCTGAAATAGCGGGCGGCTGCGTCTGCTATGATAAAGTCACTTTCATGCTTCTGACGGTAGGCTGCTTTTGCTTTGGCGTTTTTCTGCTGTTTCAGCCCGTCCCGGACAGGGCGGGTCTTGGAATAGGCAAGCACCTGCCGTTGCAGCTCCTTTTTCCCGTTCAGCGTCTTTTCCACCTGCTTCAACCACGCAAGGCTTTCCTGCATGGCGGCATAGGCGGCAGAACAGGCTTCGTCCAGTTCCTCCGGGGAGGAAAAGCCGTACTGCTGATAGGC
This sequence comes from Blautia sp. AM42-2, assembly GCF_003480245.1. NCBI lineage: Bacteria > Bacillati > Bacillota > Clostridia > Lachnospirales > Lachnospiraceae > Blautia > Blautia sp. AM42-2. The sequence goes on along the minus strand of NZ_QUIM01000019.1, from coordinate 36 downwards.
GGTAACGGTAGCTGCCATTTGCTTTAGGTTGTGCTT
>NZ_QUIM01000018.1:1428-41110 GCF_003480245.1 Blautia sp. AM42-2 | reverse complement strand
AGATTTCTATGAAACTATAGTTCTTCCACCACCCGCTAGAAAGCCGAAAGGCAAGCCTATGGATGTGATGGAAAGATCGTGTTCTTTCGTTGATGAAGCAATCTATAAGGATGAGAAATTGACGATAGTTCATGAACTTCAGAAGTATAGATTTATGCAGGTGAGAAAATCGTTAGATTATTGTTCTGCTTTTGATGCTCAGATTGAAAAACTCGTATCAAACCGTAGAGTATATATACTTAGTGAATTGGAGAATATTTCCGATAATAGTGCGTTTGGACAGATTCACTATGAGACAGAATTATTACTTGATCATGCGTGGCAGATAAAGCGGTGGGACTTAGGCATTGAAGAGTGTGATAGGCTTTTGAATAGTATCTTAAAAATAGAAGAGCGAAAGAATTCTGATATGGTTATTCAAAGTGTTGGTGTTCTGAAAGATAAAATTAAAAGGTGCAAAACATTATTCTTGTTTATGTTTGGCATAGGCGATAATTCTGAAACAGAAGTTTCGAAAACAGAGCTGATAAGTTCGTATGATGATCCAAACTATATTCTGGGTTGGTGTTTATGGATTTTTGAGGATGAGGATGCCACAGCCAGCGAAAAGATGGACAAGATTTTAGAAAAAATTGAGATTAAATTAGGGGGTTAGAGACGGGGAGACTGACAGATAAAAGATGCGTTCTGTCCATATGTAAATCTGCAAGTACATAATCAGTCTGAAAATCCCAAGAGGTTCTGTGACATTAGCAGAAATGTCGCAGAGCTTCTTTTTTTATAACTTTTTTCCCCGATACGACAAAGACGATGTTTAAAATGTTTCGTATACTGAACGTGTACTTTAGAAATGGATGCTTTGAAATCTATTTAAAAGTGAGGGAGGTATTCGAAATGAAGAACTCAGTTCAGAAACGTAAAATAACACAGTTCAATGCCAGCCGTGGAGCAGAACGTGAAAATGTCTTGAAAAAAGGTAATATCTGGACCCGCCCTACGACCTGCATGGAACTGAAAACCAGGTACAAACGTAACCGACAGAAAAAGGAAACCAGACGAATGGTTCTGAGATACGAGGAGGTTTAAGCATGATCAAAGCAACTGCATTAAAACCGGTAACTGACGAAAACAGAAATCTTGTAGCTGATGTACTGACAAAGAGAAGCCAGAATATCAAAATCGAGTATTCTCAGAATGCTGAACTGGTTCCTCCTGCAGTGGAAAATCTTGCATGTAAGATGCTGCATCTGGATGCAGAAATCAGAGGCCTTCTCAATAATCTGAGAGGATTCTATGTAACAAAACAGGAAGACTTCCATCTCAGCCTGCGCGGCCTTTCGAAAGAGGCAAAGAGCAGTATTATTGATCTTTTTGAGAGTCTGTATGGCGTTATGTCTGAAATTCGTTACTGCGCAGACTGTGATGTCATCAACGGTAAACTGATTTTCAGCCCGAGAGCGCAGATGTTTATTACCGGCCAGTACATGGAAATCGCCATCCGCAAGGCCGTCCAGGATGTCCTCACGGAACTGGAAAAGAAGCATCAGAAGCAGTTTAAGCTTTATGCAAACACAAAGGTGGCGACTGTTGACGGCAGGCTGAAGAACGAGTTTGATCTGATCATTGAAAATGTGACAGATGTGAATGTTATGACAGAACAAGAAGCTACATCATGCTATCAGAGCATCCTTACGAAGCGAGGCACCTATACATATAACGCAGAAATTGCAGGAACGATCCTGGAATTGTTCAGTAAAATAGATGGAAGCAAGCTTAGCAAGTAATTGTAAGACATACATTCTGGATGCAATTAGAAGAAAAGAAGTTTTGCGGTATTAGCTGAAATGCCGCAGAGCTTCTTTTTTTGTATCTTTTTTTTCTGATATGCGGCAGAGGATGTTTTGAAAATCCTGTACACTAAACTTGTACTTCAGAAATGGAACATATCATCGAAAGCAAAGGAGGAAACAAGATGAGTTTTGATCCAAAACCGGTAACATTGGAAGAGTATAACCAGAGTCTCAGAGATACTGTGAATGCATATTATGAACATGCAATGCAGGATACTTCCATGACAGAAGAAGATGCAATTCAGTCAACGGCTGAAATGAGTGAGAAATACCTTGATGCGGTAGAGGAATTTCAGCAGGAACAGGACATGCAGAATGAGACAGAAGTAGATTCCGGTATCGAAGACTCGGAAGGCATTGATAACAGCGGTATTGATGACGATGGTATGGATGTTTAAGAGAGGAGAAAAAAGATGGAATCTGTAAAGAAAAGTGTGAAAAACTTTGGCAAAGGTTTTGGAATCTGGCTTATTCTTTTGTTGCTTAATACGCGAGCCGGAGAGAGCAGCGTGAATGGAATTAAAATTATCATGGATACGCTTCTTTCCATTATATTAATCGGAAATAATAAAAAAGCGAGAGAAGCTGCCCTGGGGATTTCTGCATTAACGGTAGTGGTAACGTGTCTGAAACTGCCAGGTGACGTGGAGATGCTTCTTCTGATAGGGATAGCTGTTCTGGGTGTTATGGTTCTGAAAAATATTCCTGATATGGAAGAAACTTCAGAAGCACAAAATGATTATTCAGCCAGTTCGTATGAGACAGATGATGAATTACCATGGAATACACGAAATGTATTCTGGCCATTCGAAAAATATTCCTTTTCGCCTGATCAGGGAATTTGTATTCAAAAAGGGGTGATAAAAAGAACATATATGAAAATCAAGACGAAGAATATACAGATTAGAATCAACCAGACCATAATGCAGCGTATTTTTCGGATTTGTGATATTTCGTTTTTGAGTGATTATACTGGGTTTGAGTATGGAAGTGAGGTGCTGAGAAATGTTCGCCTGAAATATGCTATGGAATTAAGTCAGATGGTGTGAGATAAAAACTGAAAATCAAACATATAAAGAAAAAAGATGTGAAACGATTGTATTTGTGCAGCGAACTGTCTATAATAATTTGAAAGAACCAATTGCATTGCAGACATTCAACAGAATCTACAGGAAGAAAAATTGTACAGGGATTCGGGATGTCTGCGATATTATAATGAATTATAAAGAGAGGTGCACAAGATGAAAAAAACGGTTATTTGCAACATTTCAATGAAGGAGAATCTTGATCAGGTGATATATTCCAGTACAGACAGATCTCTTCCTGTATCCGACAGAAAGGTGAGTTATCCGATTTGTGCGTTTCTTGAAAAAACTATGACATCGGAGGATGAGCTGGATGCTATTCTGCTGGTAAAAAAAGACAAGAATGATCATTACAAAAAAAATATAGAGCGTTTCAGGGAAGAACTGGAAGCAGTAAATGAGAAAATTGACGCCGACATTTCATATACGATAATCGATTCTGAATTTGAAGAGCACCAGACGGTACATGAGCAGCTGATGAAAGAAATTGTGGCGCATATTTCGGACAATTCCCATATTCTGGCAGACATCACATATGGTCCGAAGGACTTGCCGATTGTGTTGTTTACAACGCTTAGTTTTGCAGAGAAATTTTTAAACTGTACGGTAGATAATATTGTCTATGGTCAGGCAAGCTTTGAAAATGGCCGGGCGGTTGATACAAAGATCTGTGATATGATGCCGTTGTACTGTCTGAGCTCTGTCACAAATACAATTCAGTGCACAGACCCGGATAAGGCGAGAAGAATGTTCAATACACTTTTAACGTTTTAATTTTACAGGGGTGAGTGAGGGTATGTACAAGAGAGCTGATAAAGAAAAATATGAGAAACTGATTCAGGAATCGCCGTTGTTCTCTTTGGATAAAAAGGCGGAACCGGTAGCTTTTCGAAATGCACGTTTAAAAATGATAGAGAATATTTATCTGTATTTACTTTCCATAAACAAAGAAAAGTACGAGCCATACGGATGTGAGATTACAGAAATTGCAAATTACTGTATTGATAAGTATGATAGTACAAGGAGTGAATTTCTTCATTTTTTTAATTATGAATGGAAGAAGAAATTTACATATACAAAATATGAAGAAGGGCTAGAGGATACATACAAAGGAGTTCACGTTCCTGAAAATAAAATAAGAGCAGTTCGTAAGTATATCAAGTGTGCAGAAAAAATAGAAAAGAAGGATAAACCAGAAGAACTGTATTCAAAATTGGCAGAAGTAATGCAGCTTCCGGTGGAAACCATTCGAGAGCTGGCAAAACTGGCAGATGTTAAAGTTACGACGAGTAATTCAATGAGTGACGAAGAGGAAGAAGAACTGTGGAGTTATATTACAGGTAATGTAAATATTGAACGGGAATTTGAAGAGAAGGAAGAAGCAGAAAATATCCTGAATAAAGTAGATAAAGTGTTCCAGGAACTGAGAGCAAAGCAGCAGCCGATTGTTTCAGATGTTATCACAACAAAAATATGGCTGTGTCTGGAAGACTCGGAGCAGCAATATTCTTTTATCAGCAAAGAAGTGGCAGAAGAATGGAACAAAAAGGGTACATTGCCAACCCAGAGAGAACTGGCCAGGAAATATGGACGCGATGAGGCAAGCATCAGCAGGACGGTGAGAACTTTTCTGGAAAAACTTAAGAGAGAAATCGAACAAGAGAGGTAGTGTGACAGCAGAGGATCTGATATGTATATTGGATCCTCGTTTTTTTTTATAAAAAAGGTTAAGGGAAAACCAATGTTTCACTATATAAAAGTAGAACAGGGAAGGAGAAACGCATATGGAAAAATGCAGCAGAGAAAAACTGGTGGATAAAATTGTAAAGGAATATAACCTTACAGAAGAGGACGCGCATAACAAGGCGGTAAAAATACTGGAAAGATGTCCCGAGAAGCTGCGGCAGAATGTACAGGAATGGTCGGAAAATCGCACACTGACCGATATTTATATTGGGAAATATTCTCTGCCGATGATTCTGGCGATCTGGGACAGCAAAGATTTCTTAAGTGCGTGGGAGGTGATGACAGAATTAGCGGAGGGAGAGATTGAGACTGCAGAAATGAGGATCTGGAATATGAGGAGGTAGTCTGTTATGGGAGAATACGGAGTACATCCAACCAGATATGGGGAAGTAAGTGACGGGCATCTGTATTCCATGTTCCGCGAATCTGCTTATGCCCGGCTTTCGGAAAGTGAAAAGCTGGATCTTCTGCAGGAAGTAGTAAACAGAGATGCAATGGAGAAGGGGGAGATAGGCGCCCCGGAGGTACGGTTTGCAGAGCTTCCGGTAAATGAAAGCGGAAATGCAGCAGATGGTGTGATTCAGGTGAATCGTGATATGGCGGTCAGTGGAGTTCAGACGTTTGAATACAAAGGGCAGACTGTTCAGCACAGAATGGATGATTATAACTGCCAGACATTGAACACGATACTGCATGAAAATATGCATTGCCTTCAGGATCAGATTATTGATGGAACAATCCAGATTGACGATTTGCAGCTGACCAGTGAATATCAGGCGAACAGTTATACCAACAGTATCGTTTTCCAGAATGGGAAGGGTCAGTGGGGAAGCCAGTATATGACGGGGGAAACAGCAAATGGATATTACATGTATTATTTTCAGGCCACAGAGAGGGATGCGTACCATACAGCGGAAGAAAAGACAGCATCTATTCTGCAGGAGCTGTCCGGCAAATATGGAACAGAGGCGTCTTTCGAGGCATATACAAAGTCGATGGCCGCAACGGGATATCAGGCGATGGAACAAAAGGCAATTTTGGAATTTCAGAACCCCAATTTTGAAAAAGATCTGAATCAGGTTTTGCAGAACCAGTATTTTGGAACAAATGTAGAAGTAGATAAAAACACAGAAGAGACTGTTAAAGCGGAAATGATTGCAACGTATCAGAATCTTTATGAACAACTTGGAGAAAGTACAGCAGCAAACGAAGATGCGAAAATGTCATTTGATCCAAGGCCAGTGTCATTGGAGGAATATAATCAGGCAGTACAAAATCCGGCAGCGGCGGATGAGGAGGTGTATGAAGAAGCAGAAGAAACAGCAGAAAAAGGTCCGGAAGCAGATACACAGAGCCAGCAGGAGAGTGGAGAGGTAAGTGTATCGGATGAGGATATTGCCGATGGAATGGACAGTGATATGGAGATATGAAGGAGGAGAAAGCGATGTCATATGATTTTGGAAAAAAGAAAATTGGAGCCGGAGAAAAACAGGAAAGAAACGGGGGAATGTATAGTAAGACGCTGCTGGGACAGAGCATAGTTGAAAACGTCGTTCCATCCTGGACGGCAGATGGAGAAAACAGACCATTTGTGGTTTTTCGGGATCCGGATACCGGAAATGTTTTCGGACTGAGTAAGGACATGCTGGCATATGGTTTTCTGGCGATCGGTGCGCCGGGAACAGGAAAAACCAACATTTTTAATATCTGTCTGAAGTATCTGCTGAATGCACAGGGAGAAAGAGATGTGATCGTTATTTTTGATACGAAAGGAGATTACCTGGAGACTTTTGGAAGCCAGATTCCCGACAGTCAGAAGATTGTCATTGGAAATGGAGAGAAGTATCGGAAAATTACATCGTATCATAACATTTTTGCAGAGGTAATGCCCCGCGGAATAGACGGAAAACTGGTTTATACGACAGAATCGGATGAGGATGCCCTGGAGTTATGTGAGCAGCTGTTTCAGACGATGAACAGCGAAACACAGCCGATCTTTCCGGCAATGGCAGAGCAGGTAGTAGCAGCACTTATGATTTATTATATGAGAACATACTGGCGGTCAGATCAGTCAAAACTGAACAACCAGGAATTTATCCGTTTTCTGGCAGGCAGCACGAACGAAGACCTGAAGAAAATTCTGGAATTAGATTATATGTCAGACTGGCGCAGCTGTCAGGATTATATTTCAGGCAAGAGCAACCAGACACAGGGAGTGAACTCCTATTTTGGAGCGCTGCTGAGAAAAATGTTTGTAGGTCCATTTGCAAAATCAGATCCATCGAAGGAATTTTCCATGCGGGAAATAATTACAGGAGGAAAGAAGAAAGTAGTATTCATTGAATATGATTTGAGAAAAGGTCAGCTTCTGGCGCCGATCTATGGGATTCTTCTTGACCGTGCGCTTGCCCATGCATTAGGAGGCAGACAGGCGGTAAAAGGAAATACATATTTTCTGTTAGACGAAGCACTGCAGCTTCCTAAACTGCAGCATTTCTCGGATGCTTTGAATTTTGGACGTTCGGAGAATGTCAAAATGCTGTGCGGTCTGCAGAATACAGCCGGTCTTGAGGAACGGTATGGGGAGGCCGGAGCAAAAAATATTCTTTCTTCTTTTCAGAATATGGCAGCGTTTCGAACAAATGATTTTGATACCAGGCAGTTTGTGATTCATCGATTGGGAGAAAATTACCAGAATTTCAGTTTTTCTGCACAGCAGGAAAATCTGAATATTCAGAGAGCAGGGCATACCGTAGAGGACTGGAATTTATTGAGACTAAGGAATGGTGATGCTGTAGTGGCGCTGGCAGGTGAAAAACCGTTTATATTCCGAATGCCGCTTTACAGAGAGATAAAACAGTGAGTGCGTAAGGGGGAAAACGATGAGTAATAAGGGAATGATCATCAGAGAGTGTGAACATTTAAATTCTGCAAGACGGGTATTGGAGGGCCGCATTGACTGTGACATGTTTTTTCGTTCCATCTGCGGTGATCTTCTGATAACAGGAATGGAAGCAGGAAATAAGGAAATGGTGCTGTCATTGGTCAGGGCGTGCATGGAAAAAAGGGATGTTTCAACCATTGTCCTCACGAGTCATCAGGAACTGGCAGCGTTGATACAGCAGGATCAAAATAGGCGGAAAAGCGGTGCCGTCAGGGTGTCCTGGCCTGCAGAAAAAAATTATCATCCTTTCTACGGAATGTCTGCCCAGCAGATGCTTCGGTTTGTCTGCATGACAGCAGAAGAAATGGGATACAGCAGTATGGCCGGGCAGGTAATGATTTATGCGGCAGCGGTACTTAACATTGTTTCGACAGAATATCCAGTCTCACTGCCTGCAGTCGTAAAGCTTCTTGAGGAGGATGATGATTTTATATCAGAACTGGCTTTACAGCAGGGGCTTTCCAATGTTATTGCAGATAATATTCGGGCAAACCATGAAGCGGGCATTGTGTTTCGGCGGTTATTGGAGCGGCTGGAAGAAATATTTGAAAATATTTATGTGACGGGAAGCGATACAAAATATAATCTTCAAAGCGGCTGTAAAGAGAAACTTGATGGAATGGTGATATATGCCAGCTCCGGCAGTCAGCGGGTTTTTAACGCTTATCTGAAGGAGGAGATTTTTCAGACATTGAAGGATGTACCGAAAATCAGGATTCTTCTCGATGAGATGGAGTTTGCAGATGAAAATGATGAGCTGATGAGATACATCATGCAGTTAAAAAGACAAGGCAGAATTGAACTGATTGTAATATCACAGAATGTAAAAGAATCCATGAAAGGAAATGCAGATCTGGATTTTGCCAATGTTGTTCTGTTTCAGCATGGAACACCGGCTGCAACGGAAGAGATTTCGAAGGCTCTGTTTGGAACATATCAATATCATAAACCGATGCCGAACGCGGTAAAACCGCCTGCATTGCTTTTTACTTTTCAAAGGGCTGTGAACTGGCAGATTCAAAGTGAGGAAAGGCTCAGAGTGAGAAGCGAGGATCTTTCTGCACGTCCGGGGATTTTTGGAAGGCAGTCAGATTATCTTGCTGTAAAAACAACGGCGAACAACAATATTTATTTCATTCATACAGCAGATTTCCTGAAGAATACGGGATATGGTCTGACGGTTGTCTGATATCAAAAATAAAAGCTGAAAACGGTTAAGGTTAGATTTTTATTTCTCTATATAAAGATGAGACGTCTCTTACAGGAAAAAAGCAACAGAAAGAAAAGGTGGGTAAACATATGAAAAAAAGTACATATTCCAATGAAATCGCAAAGGCTGTAGAACAGTTTCTGAAAGAAAAGAACTGGCATTTTGATTTTCTTGAAAAAGCAGGATTGTTCAAGTTTGATTTAAAAATAAGCAGTAAAATTCGTAAAATCAAGTATGTAATAGATGTTAAAAACGATGAACTGGTTGTTTACGGAATCTGCCCTGTTCATGCGGATGAGAAAGATGAGGAGATGATGGCTCAGATGAGCGAGTTTCTTCATAGAGCGAATTATGGTTTGAAAAATGGCTGTTTTGAGTTTGATTACGAGGATGGAGAAATCGGTTTCCGAAGTTATATTGATTGTGACGGCAGACTTCCGTCTGCAGAGAATGTGAAAAACAGCATTTATTGTACGGCTGCCATGTTTGAACAATATGGAGATGGGATTACGTCCATTGTTTTTGCCGATTACTTGGCGCAGGAAGCAATTGCAATGTGTGAGAAGCCGCTGGAAGAGCAGTTTTCAGATGATGAACTGGATGAGGCGGAATTGGAAGAGGCGTTCGCACGTCTGGTAGGCGGCCTGGGAGGAGTGGTTAAGATCTGAGAGGAGAGTGACAGAGGATGATGCGTTCTGGAAATATTTTTGAACGGGAAGGCAGCAGAGGGCATGGCATGAGAACCGTATCGGGAGTGACGATTGCTGTGATAATCTGTTCTCTGCTGTCAGGGATTGCAGCAATTGGAATTATTTTGAATTTTGAATCGGTAACGGCCAGAATTACCGTTTTTGTTGTCAGGCTGTTATCATCTGCGTTTCCTGTTTTGTTAGTTGTTATAGCAATTCTTTATTTGGCGGCACGGCTGCGGTGGAGATGGCACAGAGATTACAGGAGGTGGTGATCTGCATGGATTTTGGTACAGTGACAGTATGGACAGTGATTAAAAGATTTTTACTCGGATGGATTGCGGCCGGAGGTCTGCTGGTAATTGTCAGTTGTGTGAAGTACAGAGAATTTATCATTACGGCATTTTTAAATAATACCTGGGCATGGATCAATGCACTGATGCCGGTGGTGATTATTCTGGTTGGGATAAGATGTATGATCAGGGCAGTATTGAAATAAAGGGGGGATGCCATTTATAAAAAAACAGTAAATTCGCCCACTTAGGACTAGCCGCCGCGGCTGTAGATTGATACAATAAAAGAAATAGGAAATATCGATTTTTTGCATAGGAGGAACACGGCGGCATGGCGGGATATGTGAGTCTTCAGGATGTAACCAAGACCTATCAAATGGGTGAGATTACCATCAAGGCTGCGGATGGGATCAGCTTTGATGTGGAAAAGGGTGAGTTTGTGATTGTTGTTGGACCGAGCGGTGCGGGTAAGACGACGGTGCTGAATATTTTAGGCGGAATGGACACAGCGACTTCAGGAAAGGTGCTGGTGGACGGGGCGGAGATCAGTAAGTATCGCGGCAAGAAGCTGATCCAGTACCGGCGGGAGGATATTGGATTTGTTTTTCAGTTTTATAATCTGATGCAGAACCTGACGGCGCTCGAGAATGTGGAGCTGGCGATGCAGATTTGTAAGCATCCGCTGGATGCGTCGGAGGTGCTTGCGGAGGTTGGGCTGGAAGAGAGAATGAATAACTTCCCGGCGCAGCTTTCGGGCGGAGAGCAGCAGCGTGTGGCGATTGCGCGTGCGCTGGCGAAGAATCCGAAACTGCTGCTCTGCGATGAGCCGACCGGCGCGCTCGATTATGTGACGGGAAAAGCGATCTTAAAGCTGCTGCAGGATACCTGCCGGGAGAAGGGGATGACGGTCATTGTCATCACTCACAACTCGGCGCTGACACCGATGGCGGACCGCGTGATTAAAATCCGAAACGGAAAAGTGGCGGGCATGAAAACAAATGAGAACCCGACGCCGGTGGAAGAGATAGAATGGTAGGTGGACGATGAGAGCATTTCGAAAAGACTTTATCCGGGAAATCACAAAGAACAAGGGGCGGTTTCTGTCAGTCTTTTTCATCGTGCTTCTTGGCGCGGCGTTTTTCTCGGGCATTCGGTCGGCGGAAGGAGATATGAAGGTTTCGGCGGACCGGTATTATGATGAAGTAAATTATATGGATTTGAAAGTCCTTGGAACGCTGGGGCTGACAGACGATGATCTGGCGGATATCGCGAAGACGGATGGCGTGAAAGCGGTCTACGGCGGAAAAACGGTGGAAGTGCTGCATGACATCGGCGAGAGCGAGCAGGTTGTGAAGCTGATTGCGCTGACGGACGGTGTGAATGAGCCGCGCGTGGTCGAGGGACGGATGCCGGAGAAAGAGGATGAAATTCTTGTTGATACGCAGTTTCTAAAAAGTTCCGGCTGTGAGATCGGAGATCAGGTAACGTTCACTTCCGGAACGGAGGATCCGCTCTCAGATTCGCTGACCGGGGACACGTTTACGATTGTTGGTTCGGCGACACTCCCTTATTATATGGATCTGAACCGGGGAACGGGCTCGATTGGAAACGGAAGCATCAACAGTTTTGCACTGCTGCTTCCGGAGACATTTACCTCGGATCTCTATACAGAGATTTACGTCCAGGCGGACGGCGCACAGGAAGAGGCGAGCTACAGCGATGCGTATGATGAGACGGTGAAGGCTGTACAGACGAAGATTGAAGCGCTCGAGGATGCGGCGTGCGACCGGCGGTATACGGCAGTCAAAACCGAAGGACAGGAAAAGATTGATGATGCAAAACAGCAGGTCGCTGATGCAGAGCATAAATTAGCGGACGCAAAAACAGAGCTGGATGACGGTGCACAGCAGCTTGCCGACGCGAAAGTGACGATTGCGGACAAAGAGCAGGAACTTCTCGACGGCGAACAGACGTTAAAGGACAAAGAACAGGAGCTTCTTGACGGAAAGCAGACGATTGCTGAGAAAGAACAGGAACTCCTTGACGGAAAACAGACCATTGCAGACAAAGAGCAGGAACTTCTCAGTGCGAAAGCAACCATCGCCGATAAAGAGCAGGAACTGGCATCCGGCAAGGCAACGCTGAAAGATAAAGAGGCGGAACTTGCGAGCGGAAAAGCGACGCTGGAAGCAAAGGCGGCAGAGCTGGAAAGCGGAAAAGCAGAGCTGAATCAGAAAGCCGATGAACTTGCAAGTGGAAAAACCACACTTGAGGCAAAAGCGAAAGAACTTTCCGACGGAAAAGCACAGCTTGCAGAGAAAGAAACAGAACTGGCATCCGGCAAAAAAGAGTTAGAGGAAAAAATGACGCAGCTTTCGGCGGCAAAAACCGAACTGACTCGGAAGCAGACAGAGCTGAATACTGCAAAAGAGCAGCTTTCCGAAAAAGAAACGGAATTGAATATTGCAAAGGAGCAGCTTTCCGCTGCACGCGAGGAACTGGACAACAAGAAAGCAGAAACCGCTGCAGGACGCACACAGTATGAAGCGCAGAAGGCAGCGTATGAAGAACAGAAGAGTCAGTATAAGACAGCCAAGGATCAGTTAGCCCAGATTTCCAGTCAGCTTCCGATGGTGGAGGCTGCGCAGACAGAAGTGACTGGTCAGATCGAGGTGATTGAGGCTCAGCTTGACGGACTGACGGAGGAAGATGAAGCATATGTATCCCTGTTGGAACAGAAAACTGCGCTGGAAGCAAAGCAGACAGAGTTAGCACAGCAGCTTTTCACGATGCAGGAGCAGAAAACATTTCTGGAACAAAACATCGCAGCGTTTGAAGCAGCAAGCGCTGATGCGGAAGCCCGGCTTGCGGCTGCAGAAGCTCAGATTACCGACGCAGAAAGTCAGCTTGCCGCTGCAGATGCACAATTAACAGAAAAAGAGCAGGAATGCGCCGCAGGCGAGGCACAGATTGCTTCTGCAAAAAAAGAACTGGAAAGCGGCGAAGCTCAGATTACAGAGGCTCTTGCCCAGCTTCAGGATGGAGAAGCACAGGCAGAAGCTTATCAGAAACAGATTGAGAATGGCGAAGCCCAGCTTGCCTCTGCCAAAGCAGCGATTGCCGACGGAGAAGCTCAGATTGAGACGAACCGCAGTAAATTAAAAGACGGAGAAACTCAGCTTGCGGCTGCCAGAGCCCAGCTTGCTGATGGGGAACAGCAGATTGCATCGTACCGACAGACGATTCAGTCGGGTGAGGCCCAGCTTGCGGCTGCAAAGCAGACAATTTCCAGTGGAGAAAGTCAGCTCGCCGACGCGAAACAGACGATCGCCGACGGCGAAACCCAGTTAGCAGAAGCAAAGCAGACGATCGCCGATGGAGAAAGTCAGCTCACCGAAGCAAAGCAGACGATTGCCGACGGAGAAACCCAGCTTGCCGACGCGAAACAGGAAATCGCCGACGGAAAAATCTCCCTTGCGGATGCGAAACAGGAAATTGCCGATAAAGAAAAAGAACTTGAGGACGGCAAAGCCGAATACGAAAAAGCAAAAGCCGACTCCGAACCAGAAATCGTGGATGCGAAGCAGGAAATTGCGGACGGTGAGAAAACACTCGCAGACCTGAAAAAACCAACGTGGTATGTCTGGGGACGGGATAAGGTAACGTCAACTGAGAGCTTCGGTCAGGATGCCGGCCGTATCTCGAATATCGGAAAATTCTTCCCGGTTATCTTCTTCCTCGTGGCTGCTCTCGTCAGCCTGACGACGATGACACGAATGATCGAGGAACAGCGTCAGCAGATCGGAACGTTAAAAGCCCTCGGCTATTCCGACGGCGTGATCGCCTTTAAATATTTCGCATACGCGATGCTCTCCACCGTATCCGGCGCTCTCGCGGGCGTGGTGGTTGGAGAAAAAATCCTGCCCTGGGTTATTATGAATGCCTACGGCATGCTGTATACCGGACTCCCGTATTACATGACCCCGCTGAACTGGGAGCAGGGAGGCCTTGCGATTCTGGCGAGTGCAGCCTGCACCGGCGTGGCGACGATCGCGGCATGCTACAAAGAACTCGCCGCAGGTCCGGCAGAGCTGATGCGGCCGGAAGCACCGAAAAACGGCAAACGGATTTTCCTGGAACGCATCGGCGTACTCTGGAAACATCTGAACTTTACGCAGAAATCAACCGTGCGGAATCTGGTGCGGTATAAAAAACGATTCTTCATGACCGTTATCGGAATCGGCGGATGCATGGGTCTGATCCTCGTCGGTTTCGGCCTTCAGGATTCCATCACCGCGATTGCGAAAAACCAGTTCGTCAGCCTCTTCACCTATCAGGCGAATGCTGTGCTGAATTCAGATGTGGATGAATCCGAAAAAGAAGCATTGCAGACTGATCTGGAAAACTACAGCGGCATCGATGAGCTGCTGGAAATGTACTGCCAGAACATCGAACTGCAGACCGACAAAAAGGCCGTGGATGCAGTGCTTGAAGTGCCGAAAGAACTGACGAATTTCAATGACTTCTATGCCTTCCGAGACCGGAAAAGCGGAGAAGTTTACGAATTCCCGACCGACGGCGGCGCAGCCATCAGCGAAAAGACAGCAACGATGCTCGGCGTAAAAGCAGGCGACACGGTTCAGCTGAAAAAAGGCGACGATATTGTGGACGTAAAGATTTCGATCATCGTCGAAAACTACGTGCGCCATTACCTGTATCTGGCCCCGGATCTCTACGAGGAGCTGTTCGGCGGGGCGCCGGATTACAACCAGCTTCTGATGAAATATCAGGACACGTCGAGCAATTATGAGACAGCACTCGGAGAAAAAATCATGACGTACGACGGTGTAGCGGCAATCTCGTTCACATCCGACCTGATTGATCAGATTGACAACATGCTTCGTTCCCTCGACATCGTCATCGTGGTGCTGATCGTATCGGCGGGCCTGCTGGCGTTTGTGGTGCTGTACAACCTGAACAACATTAACATCACCGAACGACAGAGAGAGCTGGCAACACTGAAAGTGCTCGGCTTCTTCGACGGCGAGGTGGCATCGTACGTGTACCGGGAAAACATGGTGCTGACACTGTTCGGCGTTATCGCGGGCATGGGAATTGGAACGTTTTTACATCATTGCGTAATTCAGACCGTCGAGGTCGATATGATGATGTTCGGACGAAACGTGTTCCCGCGGAGCTACGGCTGGAGCGCCCTGATTACCCTGGCGTTTGCCCTGTTCGTCAACTTTATGATGTTCTACCGGTTAAGAAAAATTGATATGATTGAATCGCTGAAAAGCGTGGAGTAAACAACAGAAAAAGGCCGTCCGCGGTGATGCAGAGAATCTGCAGAAACCGTGGGCGGTTTTTTCATTTTGAAAGTGAAATATGAGCCGGAATGCTTGTTTTTTCAGACATTTCGTTGTATAAAAAAGATAAGGGTTTTTATCAGAACAGAATCAAAAAACAAAGAGTAAAGGGGATTTTTACAAATGGGAACAACAGAAACGAAAAAAATGAGAGTCGGCGTTGTCGGCTGCGGAGCGATCAGTGATATTTATCTGACGAACATGATTCATAACTTTGAGAATCTTGAGGTAGCAGCATGCTGCGCAGGCCATCTTGAACATGCGAAAAAGAAAGCAGAGCAGTATGGCATCAAGGGCTGTACCTACGAGGAAATTCTGGCAGACCCGTCGATTGAAATGGTAGTCATTCTGACACCGGCACCGACCCACGAGGGGCTGATCCGTCAGGCACTGGAAGCCGGAAAACACGTTTACACTGAAAAAACAATGACCCTCGCACCGGAAACGGCAGCGAAACTGATCGAGCTGGCAGAGGAGAAACATCTCTATCTCGGTTCCGCACCGGACACCTTCCTTGGATCGGCACTGCAGACCGCAAGAAAAGCGATCGACGACGGGCTGATCGGCGAGGTGACATCTTTCGAAGCATGCGCAAACCGCGATCTTGATTTGCTGGCGAGCATCTTCCGTTTTCTGCGGATGCCGGGCGGCGGTATCTGCTACGATTTCGGTGTTTATTATCTGACTGCCATCGTCAGCCTTTTCGGCCCGGTGGACCGTGTCGTTTCCTCCGTGCGCAACCTTGCGCCGAAGCGCATCAATGTCGTCCCGGACAGCCCGGAATACGGCCAGGAATTTGACTACAGCAACGAGAGCCAGGCTTTCACGATTCTGGAAATGAAAAACGGCGTGACCGGCACATTCTGTGTCAATGGCGACAGCACCATCAACGATCAGGCGGTATTCACAATTTACGGCAAAAAAGGTATTTTAAAGCTGGTGGACCCGAACAATTTCGGCGGCGATATCGTCTACATTCCGGGCGTGAAGGACTGGACACAGCAGGCAGTTCCGGAAGTGCTGGATTATGGCTTTGCCTACAGCGAAAACAGCCGCGGCCTCGGTCCGTCCGAGATGGCAGAAGCAATTGCAGAGGGCAGACCAAACCGTGCGAATGCCAAAATGGCATATCACGTACTCGATACGATCGATCAGATTATGAAGAGTGCGGAAACGGGTGCATTTGAGAAGGTTCCATCCACCTGCGAAAGACCGGAGGCCATGCCGAATTCATAGCCTATTTCTGATAGGATTGCAGGTACATCTGACGGAAGTCGGTAGGGCTTACATTTTTTGATTTCAAAAAGACTCTGTTAAACGTAGAAATACTGTTAAAACCGGATTCGAGCGACACTTCGGTGATCGTGAGATCCGGTTTTTTTAACAGGTTTTCGGCGATATGGAGCCGTTCCCTGGTGACGAAATCCGTGAAGGAGAGGCCGGTGTATGCGCGGAACAGCTTGGAAAAATGGCAGCGGGAGAATCCGGCGACCTTTGATGCTTCTTCCAGGGAAACCGGTTCGGTGCAGTGACTCGAGATCCAGGTACATGCAGCAATCATCTGGCGGTGTACCTGTGCGGAATGGCCTGTTTTTTGCGGTGCGGCAGTTTCGGTCGGCACGGAGAGATTTTCGCCGAGCAGAATAAAAAACTGATACAGCAGAACGCATCCGCGCAGCTCGGAAAAACTGATACCGGAGAGGGAGAGCCTGCGCAGCTCTGTCAGAAATCCGCGGAGTTTTTCGATTTCCGGGAAGTTGTTCTGATTTAGAAGACGGATCTGATAAAAAAGATAAGCAACAGACTGGAAATCCACGCGTTTTTCCAGAAAATCTGCATCGAGCTGAAGCATGATCAGGCGATGTTCTCTGTTGGTTGTGGAAACAGCGTGCAGCTCGCCGGGCCAGATAAAAAGAAGATCACCGGGCTTTAGCGGAAAGGTTTCTCCATTTACTTCATAGATAATGCCGTCATCCTGTGCAAGCACAATTTCAATATAGTGATGCCAGTGCAGACCGAAATAGGCGGGGACATGCGAAATAGAGATATCGTAAACATAGCTGTTAGCAAAATGATTGTTTTCGAAAAAAGAAGTCGAATCGTTTTTCATGGCAAAAGAATCCTCCGTATCTGATAAACGGTATTATACAACAGAAGAGAGAAAAAATATAGAAAAAATCGAAACATCTGGGCAATGATCGGCAATATATAAGTAGTGTTTTACGAGGATCTGTATTATGGTTAAGATATGAAAATTGTGAAGAACGGCAGAAATTGAAAAAAGAGTGATGCGGTTTTGGCGAAAATTCACAAAAAAACAATAAAAATTTATGAAAAGTGAAGAAGTGGGAGGTAAGCAAAAAATGCAGATTTATGTAGATGGAAATGCTGTGCGAAGCGGAAACGGGCAGAAGGAATATCCATTTCAGACGATTTCCGAGGCGGCAAAAATCGCAAAGCCCGGCGACGAGGTGCTTGTAGCACCCGGCGTATACCGGGAATATGTGGATCCGGCGAATGCGGGTTGTGAGGACGCAAGAATTGTGTACCGTTCTGTGGAACCGGGGAAAGCTGTGATTACCGGTGCGGAAATTGTGGATAACTGGGAGCATTTGGAAGGTGATGTGTGGACAGCGCGCGTTTCAAACGGACTGTTTGGGGATTACAATCCATACACAACTCTGGTCAGCGGCGACTGGTTTATCGCATCCTACACGGCGCACACCGGAGAAGTGTATCTGAATGGAAAATCCATGTATGAGGTGACGAGCCTGGACAAGGTGAAAAAGCCGGAGATCTATAAAAAATCCTGGGATCAGGCATTCACGGTTTACACCTGGTATGTGGAGCAGGATGAAGAGAAGAATGAGACCGTTTTCTATGTGAATTTCCAGGGGAAAAACCCGAATGAGGAAACGGTGGAAATTAATGTGCGCGAGAATTGCTTTTATCCATCGAAGGAGGGCATCGGTTATATCACGCTGTCCAGCTTTGTTGTAAAACAGGCGGCAACCCAGTGGGCTCCGCCGACGGCATATCAGGAAGGAATGGTCGGCCCGCACTGGTCAAAGGGATGGATCATCGAGGATTGTGAGATTTCAGATTCGAAGTGTTCGGGCATTTCACTTGGAAAATACAGACAGCCGAACAATGACAATAAATGGCTCAAATGGAAATTCAAAGATGGTACACAGACGGAGCGTGACTGTATCTGCCAGGCGCAGCGAGAGGGATGGACAAAGGAAAACATCGGAAGCCACATCATCCGCCGGTGCAACATCCACGACTGTGGACAGACGGGTATTGTAGGCCACTTAGGTGGTGTGTTCTCGATTATTGAGGATAACCACATTCACCATATCAATAATAAACAGAACCTTGCGGGTGCGGAGATTGGCGGCATCAAGATGCATGCAGCAATCGATGTGATCATTCGAAGAAACCATTTCCATCACTGTACGAGAGGCCTCTGGCTCGACTGGCAGGCACAGGGCACACGCGTTACGCAGAACCTGTTCCATGACAATACGCTGCCGAACGAGGAAAATGCAAATCCAGAAGGTATGGACGGTATCGGCGAGGATATCTTTATTGAAATTTCCCACGGACCGACGCTGGTGGACAATAACGTACTGCTTTCGGACCGCGCGATGAAGCTGGCAACGCAGGGGGTTGCGGTAGTACATAACCTGATCGCGGGATCGTTTACTGCTGTCGGCCGAGGTGTCAACAATGGATCCGACAAGTTGCCGTCGCCGCGCTACACACCGTACCATGTGCCGCATCGCACGGAGATCAACGGATTTATGACAGTTCTTCACGGTGACTGCCGGTTCTACAATAATATCTTCATTCAGAAGCCGGTTCGTGCGGGAATGGAAGAAATCCGTAAACTGACTGGGGATAATGAATGGGATGACGGAAATCTGACAGCAGGAACCGCACCGTACAGCGGATATCCGACATTGGAGGAGTACGTGGCAAGATTTGAGGGCTACTGCGGAATGGGCTCCGGAAAGTCGCCGGATCTGTATTACGAGAAGCTGCCGGTATGGCTTGGCGGAAACGTTTACTTCAATGGGGCGAAGCCGGCGGAGCAGGAACAGGACGCTGTAGTGGATACCGAGCATGAAATCACCATCGGTGTAAAAGAAGAGAACGGAAAATGGAAACTGGAGACCAATGTTTACGATTATCTGCCGCAGAATGCCTGTGCAGTGATCTCAACGGAGACGCTTGGCATGGCATTTGAGCCGGAACAGAAATATGAGAATCCGGATGGAACGCCGATCGTGTTCCGATATGACTACTTTGGAAACCGTCAGGGCATTCATCCGCTGCCGGGCCCGTTTGCATCAAAAGAGGCTGCGGAAGAAGCATTATCGTAAAGAAATTCTATAGACCCGCAAAAAAATAGCGTAAAAAATTCAGCGCCGCAGAGAGTGAATGATTGCGTCACAGCCTTTTTTGCAGGGTTTTCGGGTTTTACTATAACAAAAAGGAGTATAGAGAAATGATTTACTATGTCAACAATTCCGCTCCGAAGAATGGAAACGGAACAAAAGAGATGCCGTTCAAGTTCATCAACGATGCGGCAAAAATTGCAAAGGCAGGAGATGAAGTTCTGGTTGCACCTGGTATCTACCATGAATATGTTGATCCGGTCAACGGCGGAACCGAGGATGCAAGAATCGTCTATAAGAGTGAGAAGCCGCTCGGCGCAAAGATCACCGGTGCGGAAACGATGAATGACTGGGAGCATTACAAAGATAATGTGTGGGTATGCCGTGTAGACAACGGAGTGTTTGGCAATTATAACCCATACACGACAATGGTCGGCGGTGACTGGTATTTTGCACCGGTGGTACGCCATACCGGCGCGGTTTATCTGAATGACCGCCAGTTATACGAGGCAGAGACGCTCGAGGAGTGTATCAAGGGCGAGGTTTATGCGCCGTCCTGGGAGCCGGAGTGGTCGGTTTACAAATGGTATACCGAGCAGGACAAAGAGAAAAATCAGACTGTTATCTATGCAAATTTCCAGGGTAAAAACCCGACGGAGGAAAAAGTAGAAATCAACGTGCGCCGGAACTGCTTTATGCCGTCGAAAACAGGCGTAAATTACATTACGTTCAGTGGGTTTGATGTCAGCAAGGCGGCAACGACATGGGCGCCGCCGGCTGCTTATCAGGACGGTATGATCGGTCCGCACTGGTCGAAGGGATGGATTATTGAGGACTGTGAGGTCAGCAACAGCAAGTGCTGCGGTATTTCGCTCGGAAAATATTACGATCCGGAGAACGACCATTACTTTACCAGAAAACACGTAAAAAGCCCGACCCAGATGGAGCGTGATGCTGTCTGCCGCGGCCAGTATCATGGATGGACGAAGGAGAACATCGGAAGCCATATCATCCGCCGCTGCCACATCCATCACTGTGAGCAGACCGGTATTGTCGGACGGATGGGCGGTGTGTTCAGTATCATTGAGGACAACCACATTCACAACATCAACAATATGCAGCAGCTTGGCGGAGCCGAGATTTCCGGTATCAAGATGCATGCAGCGATCGATGTTGTGATGAGAAGAAATCACATTCATCATTGTACGATGGGCATCTGGTGCGACTGGGAGGCACAGGGAACACGCCTGACCCAGAATCTGCTGCACGACAACTGCCCGCCGGAGGGAACACCAAAGGCAGAGGGCGCAATGATGAGTCAGGATATTTTCATCGAGGTTGGCCATGGTCCGACACTGATCGATAACAACATTATGCTCTCACCGGTCAGCGTTCGTATGGCGACCGATGGTATTGCCTGCGTACACAATCTGATGCTTGGCTCATTAACTGCAGTTGGCGGCGGAACAGGAGACCGTTACACGCCGTATCACATCCGTCACCGTACCGAGGTTGCCGGATTCATGACATTCCTGCATGGCGATGACCGGTTCTACAACAACATCTTTATCCAGAATTACCCGGTTGAGGAAACAGAAACGGTTGAGGACATGGGCTTCAAGATGGAGGATAACCAGGAGGTCGGAACGCATGTGTTCGACGAGTATCCGACCTATGACGAGTGGATCAGCCACTTTGAGCTGGACAAACCGGCCGACATGAGCAAGCTGGAGCCGTATCACAACAAGTGCCATCTGCCGGTTTGGGTAAACGGAAACGCTTACTTTAACGGAGCAAAGGCGTGTGTGAATGAAAAAGAGAATCTTGTGGATAACGAGAACCAGGTTAAGGTGGAACTTGTGGAAAAAGACGGCCACTATTCCATCAAGACGAACGTGTATGAGTTCCTGAAGGATTTCCGGACGGGAATTATCAACAGTGATATTTTAGGATACGCCTTCGAGCCGGAGCAGAGATTCGAAGATCCGGACGGAAGCACGATTATCTTCGATCAGGACTATCTTGGCGAGCACCGCGGCGTGGCAGCAATGCCGGGACCGTTTGCGGATGGAGCTGAGGCAGAGAAGATTCTGTGGTAGAAGAAATCAGAACTTACCGGTTGATACGAAAAAAACAGGGCGCTGTGCAGGAAATGGCACAGCGCCCTGTTTTGGTAAAAGGAAAGTCAGGATGCCTTTGCAGAATCTTTTGCCGTCGGCATTTTCTCGTATAAGATTTTCAGCATAATCGGTGTTGCAATACTCGAGAAAAGAATCAGCAGAATCACGGCACTGAAGAAATCGCCGGATAAAAAGCCTGCATTCAGACCCTTTTGCGCAACGATCAGACAGACTTCACCACGGGTCATCATACCGACACCGATTTTCAGGCTGTCGCCCCAGGTAAAGCCGCATCCCTTTGACATCAGGCCACAGCCGATAATTTTTGCGGCAAGGCCGACGATGACGAAACAGATGGCAAAGAGTACGAATTTCTCGTTCATGCCGCTGAGCGTTGTTTTGAGTCCGATACTTGCAAAGAAAATCGGTCCGAAAATCATATAGGAGCTGATATCCATTTTTTCTTCGATGTAATCGGAAGAATCGAGGGAACACAGGATAACGCCCGCAACGTATGCACCGGTAATATCGGCGATGCCGAAATATTTTTCGGAAATGTAGGACAGTCCGAAGCAGAGCGCAAGACCCAGAATCGGGAGACGGCGGGTGTGCGGAAATACGGAGTTCATGCGGTTGAACAGCTTAAAGCAGAGAAAACCGAGCACAATCGCAAGGGCAAAAAACAGAATGGTGGAGGCTGCTACTTTCAGCGGATTGGATGTCGGATCTTTAAAACCGATGACAACAGTCAGCACAATGATACCAATGACATCGTCGATGATGGCTGCATTTAAGATGGTTGTTCCAACCTCTGTTTTCAGCTTGCCGAGTTCTTTCAAGGCCTGTACGGTGATGCTGACCGATGTCGCAGTCAGAATAACACCGATAAAAACAGCGTGGTAAAATTCTTCCGTTCCGACAGCAGAGAAGCCATAAAAGCTCATGTATAAGATGGCTCCAAGAACGAGAGGAACAAAAACACCGGCGCAGGCGATCAACAGGGATTTCACTCCGGTACGGAGCAGATCCTTCAGGCTGGTGCCAAGACCTGCGGAGAACATCAGCAAAATGACACCGATCTCCGCCATTTGTGCGAGAAAGTCAGATTGCTGAACGAGTCCCAGCACACTGGGTCCAAGGACAATACCGGCAATCAGCTCGCCCACAACCTGCGGAGCCTTGCATTTTCTGGCAAGAATACCAAACAATTTTGCGAATACGATAATGATTGCCAGGTCTTTTAAAATGACATACGTATCCATGAAAAAGATACCCCCTTTTATGAAGTTTATGTATGTGTCGGCAGCTTGAAAGAGCAATGCCGGAGTTTGATACGCATACATTTTCAGTATAGCAAAAATTGAGAAAAAATACTATCGGCAAGAAAGAAAAAATAAAGTAAAACGGAAAAATGATGCAGGCGTATGGAACCGTTCTTTTGTAAAACAAAACTGGAAAAGAGGATTGTGAGGGTTATATTAAGAGCAGTGAACGGTAATGGAAAAAGAGATATAGAAAAGAGCATATAGATATAGTATGATCAAAGCAGCAAATAAATTTTACATGGAGTTCAAAAAGCGGGATCAAAGAAAAAACGAAAGGGGAAATAAAAAATGAGAGTTGGGAACGTGAAAGAAATTGTATTTTCCAAAGATCCAAAACAGATGAACTGGCTGCGGGAGGAGTTCCCATACGCCGAGGTAAAATGCCCGCCGGAGTTTTCGGCTGAGGTGCAGAATGAGAAAGACGGAGATGTGCTGACAACGAAGATTGTGGTTTCTTACAACGGTGCGCATCCGTATTTTACAAATGCCGGAAGTATTGGGGTTTCATTTCCGTTGCAGGACCGCTACACGGACAGTGTGACCTGCCGTGATTACCGGTGCCATGCACATATTTTCTGCGGGGAAAATACCAGTTATATCATGGCACTCCGCATGGGCGGTGCGGCTCCGCATATGGGAATGGTGCTCACAAAAGGCAGTCTTTCCGCTTACAGCGTGGAGCGCGATCTGAAACTGCAGAGCAATGACAGAGGCTGCTTCTGGCTGCACCCGTCCGCACAGGAATTTGCACCGGGAGACACGATGACGCTGGAGTGGAAAGTATTTCCGCATCAGGGACGTGAAGATTTCCGGGAGAAATTAAGAGCATTTTCCCAGGTGATTCTGGTGGATGCGGAGCAGTATGTGATTTATCCGGGAGAGACGAGTAAGGTAACCATTGAACCGACATTTCCGGCGGAAAAAGTGACGGTAAACGGAGTATCGCTGGAAAAGACGGAAAAAGGTGTTTATGAATATCTGTTTGAAAATGAAAAAACAGGGGAGTATGTACTTTCAATTTGTGTCGATGAGGTGAAAACTATTTGCCGTCTTCTCGTACAGGAGCGGCCGGAAGAACTGGCTGCAAAACGGTGTGCGTTTATTGTCGATCACCAGCAGTATCATGGAAAGATCAAAGAACTGCAGGGTGCCTATCTGCCGTATGATAACGAAGAAAAAATTCTCGTCTGCACGCCGGAAAACGATTTCAATGCCGGACGGGAGCGTACCGGTATGGGTGTGCTGATTGCACGGGCACTGCAGCAGAATCTTTTAAAAGACCGGGAAAAAGCGGAGCAAAGCCTTCGTGAGTACCATGCATTCTATCTTCGCGAGCTGGTAAATGCAGCAACAGGTCTTGTTTGCAACTGCTCAGGAAAAGACAACAGCTATTTCCGGCTTTACAACTACCCATGGGCAGTGACATTCTTTCTTGAATGCTGGAAGCTGTGGGGAGAAAAAGAAGATTTGAAGACAGCAGTTCATATCACAGAGAAATTTTATGAACAGGATGGATTCCGTTTTTATCCGATTGAAATGCCGATTGTGATGCTCTGTCAAGAGCTGGAAAAAGCAGGAGAACAGGAGGATCTGAAAACAGTAAGAGATCTGTTCCGACGTCATGCTGATCAACTGATTGAGATTGGAACGGCTTATCCGGCTTCGGAAGTAAATTACGAGCAATCGATCGTACAGCCGGCGGCTGAAGTCATTCTTCAGGTTTATGAAGTGACCGGGGAAGAAAAATACCTGCGCGGAGCCGAGCAGCAGATCGCCGTCCTCGAACTCTTCGACGGCCAGCAGCCGGACTACCATCTGCATGAAATTGCAATCCGTCATTGGGACGGCTACTGGTTCGGAAAACGCAGAGTCTTCGGAGACACTTTCCCGCACTATTGGAGTGCAGAAAACGGTCGAACCTTCAAGCGCTACGCCCGCCTGACCGGAAACGAAGAATATAATATTCGCGGTGAGCATTCCCTGCGCGGCGTGCTGTCCATGTTCTTTGAGGATGGAACAGCGACCTGTGCGTACCTGTATCCGTATTCCGTCAACGGCCAGAAAACCGATTTTGCCGATCCGTATGCCAATGACCAGGACTGGGGTCTGTGCATGAATCTGGAATAAAACCAGAACCGGACAAAGGAGTTGTGAGAATCAAAAGTGGCTGTAAAACATTTCCAGGAGCTGAGAAACAAAAAAACGTTGACGAAAAAAAAGAAATTTGATAAACTGGAAAAATAAAAGGGAGTAGCTAGCCAACCGTGTTCACTTCTTCGTCAGTACAGCTATTGATATTCAATAACTCGGAAAGTGATTAAATAGCGAGACTTTTACTGTAGATGCAGTAGGAGTCTCTTTTTTTATGCCTATAACACCTGCTGCAAAGAATGCAAAAGAAAGAGAGGAAGATACGTATGATGTTACAGGCAGGGATTTTGATAGTGGGTTTCCTTTTTCTGGTAAAAGGAGCAGACTGGTTTGTGGAAGGGTCTGCAAGCATAGCAAGAAAGTTTGGAATTCCCCAGCTGATTATCGGACTTACCATTGTTGCAATGGGAACGAGTATGCCGGAGGCTGCTGTAAGTATTACTGCAGCGATGCAGCAGAACGCAGGAATTACGATAGGAAATGTGGTTGGAAGCAATATTTTGAATATTTTTATTATTCTCGGACTTACGGCATTAATAACAAATGTGGCAATACAAAGGTCTACCTTGTTTTATGAAATACCGTTTATGATGTTTGTTACGGTAGTTTTAATGATATGCGGAATGACAGGAGGAAAAGTGACGTTTGCCGAGGGCATAGTCTTATGGGCACTGTTTCTTGTATATCTTGGCTATTTGTTTGTAATGTCGAAAAAAGGGGAAAATCCGGAAGAGGAGGAAGCGAAAAATTATCCTGTCTGGAAATGTCTTCTTTTGATGGTGGCAGGCGGCGTCCTGGTTGTAAAAGGAAGTGATTTTGCCGTCAGCGGGGCAACCGAGATTGCCCGATACTTTGGAATGAGTGAGCGTTTTATCGGACTGACGATTGTTGCTCTCGGAACATCCCTTCCGGAGCTGGTAACATCTGTGACAGCGGCAAAAAGAGGAAATGCAGGGATTGCAATCGGAAATATTGTCGGAAGCAATATTTTTAACATTTTATTTGTAATTGGAACAGCCGCACTGATCTGTCCTGTGCCATTTGAAACTAAATTTATCGTAGACACAGGAATCGCAATTCTGGCAGGTCTGGTTTTATGGATTGGGACGTACAAGAACAGGGAATTACGGAAAACGTGTGGTGTCGTTATGCTTTTATGCTATGCAGGATATTTTGCATATTTATGTGTGGTATAAGATGAGCCATTTTTGATGAAACCATTATTTAAGCACCGACCATTTGGCCGGTGCTTTTGAAGTGCATTCTTCTGGAACATATGCTATAATCTGATCAAAGTAGAGAAAAGCGGAGAGTAGAAATGAAAAAATTACCAGAATCAGAACAGGAAATTATGATGATTATATGGGAATATGAGGAACCTGTCAGTCGATTTCAAGTTGAAGAAAAATTGAATGTAGAGAAAAATGTTGCACCGAGTACCATTTTAACATTGCTTACTCGTTTGGAAAAAAAAGGATTTATTCAAAAAGTGAGGAACGGGAAATCAAATCTTTATGTACCATTAGTAGAAAAAGAAAATTATATAGGCACGGTTGGAAAAAACATGTTAGATAAAATGTTTCAAGGGTCATTAGCAAAATTCGCATCGGCACTGTATGATGGAGAAAAACTTAGCTCAAAAGAGGTTAAGCAATTGCAGGAATTTATTGACAGACAAAAATAGAAAAAGTGGTGTAGAGGATATAGTTACAGATGGCATTTATCATAAAGTGGAATCTTTCAATAGGCATAGTCGCATTTATGGCATATGTTGTACAAAAAATAATGGGGAAAAGGCTCGGTCATTACTGGAGAAAGATAGTCTGGATACTTCTGACACTTAAAATGTGCTTTCCGTTTTGGAGTGTGACAGAGAAATTTCGGCAACATCCTTTTATGATTTCTATGCCGGCATATTATATCGGGGGACAAAATCAAAAGACCGCGATCATGACGAAAATGGGAAACGTTTCAATTCGAGGGTGGATGTCAGGCGAAAAATTTTTGCCATATATATGGATTGCAGGGATGATTTTATGTCTTTTGTTTCACGCAATACAATATAGAATATGGAAAAAAAGAATATTTGCAGAATGTAAAAAGATGCAAAAAATTTCCGTATTAGATGCTCTAAAAAAAGCAAGCGAAGTTTGTAAAATAAAAAAAACAGAAATCTGGGTCTGTGAAAATCAAGATTTTTATTCTCCTATGTTGTTTGGTGTACGAAATACAAAGATATTGATTCCACAAGGAATGCTGGAAACGGAAAATTACTCCTATGAAGAATGGTATTTGATTTTTTTACATGAATTGACACATCAGAAAAAACACGATTTATGGTATAAAATGTTTCTTCAAATTATAAGGGATGTTTATTGGTTTTGTATCCCGATGCTATGGGTGCAAAAAATGGCAAATATAGACATGGAATGTGTCTGTGATGCAACTGTTACAAAATATATGAATCTGACACAACGGAAAGATTATTGCAATGTTATTTTGAAAGTGGCTTCAAAACAAACGAGAAAAGAATTGTCTGGAGTTGTTTCGATGGTATCAGAAACAAAGATACTGAAAGAACGATTTTACAATGTGTTTTTAGCAAGAAAAAAACTTCGAATATATATCACTGTTTTTCTTTTTGGAATAATTATCTTGAGCTTTTCGGAAATGCAAATAGCGCGGCAAATATGGTCATCATCGTGTATAGAAAATTGTCCCAAATGCAAAGCTGCGGTACAAGGAGAAGTGGTTTGGGATGGATGGGAAAATGAAAAAAATGTAGTATGTACACATCAATATGCATGGGGAGATGACTTACAGAAAGCCAGATATGGAGTAGAAAAAATCAGGTGTAATGAATGTGGAAATTTTTTTGAGATAAAGATCAGGCAAGAAAAAATAGTCTGCCATGGGTATAATGATTAATTAGACAAATGTAGAAAAAGATTGACAAAAAGTAGGAAGTATGGTATTTTTTGTTATACAAATGTAGAACGTACGTTGACAGGTATAATAAATTTTTAAGGAGAAAAGTATGAAAGCGGTAAAGAAAAAAATTTCCATTTTTCTAATGACCTTAATGTTGGCCAGTACATTTTCTGCCAATGTAACAAAAGCGGATGTTATCGAAAGTAAGAATACTTTTGCGTATGAAGAAATTATGCCGTATGCTGCAGTTTGCCCGAGATGTGGAGGAAGAATAACATCGTCAACCGTATGGGGAAGCTGGATAAGCAGTGGTACAGTTACATGTACTCATGGTCACGCATGGGGAACTGATTTGAAGCAGTATAGAACAGGAATAAAAACTACAAAATGTTTAAATTGTAACGCAGGAAATACTGCTAATGTGAAAGAAACAAGAACAATTTGTCACGGATATGATAATTAATGGTTAAAACACAAGGCTGTTGTATGATATGTAAAAAAACAGAAGTCATGCAATAGCCTTGTGCTATATAGAAACATAGGGGGTAGCATAATGATGGGAAAAAGGTTGAAAGAAATTTTTGGTTTGATTCTGATTAACATCACATTAGTCAGTGGGAGCTTAAATGCAGAAACGGTATATGCAGATACACAAGCCAAGATTGAAATTGAGAAAACGGAAATGCCATTAAAAATTTGTGTTGATGAAGAAAATAAAAAAACGGTACTTCAAATAGTGGCAGCCTGGAAGAAAATATATAAAAATAATGGAGTGGAATTAATGGTAATCCCATCAGGGCAACAGGCTTCGGAAGAAAAAGTACAGGAGATCCAGAATGAAATTACGATGGGAGAAGGACCGGATGTATTTTTGGCAGAGGGGCCGAATCCGACCTGGAGTGAGCAAAGAGCAGTTGTTTTTGAGGATCCCCAAAAAGAAATATATCAGGGAACCTTTCTTTCGTTGAAACCATACATGAAATATTTTGATATAGATATTTTAGAAGAGAGGATTTTGTCTGCAGGTATGGCTAATGAGGAACAAATACTGCTTCCTATGACATACGATTATTTTCTATATGCATTTACAACACAGGATTTACCGGAAAATACAGAAATATCAAGAAATTGGCTGGAATTAGCCAGACAAAAAGAAAAAGCAATTCAACAGATTGTAGGGCAAAGAAGTGGGGTTCAATTTTTTGATACATTTAGTGAGGTAGTTGATTATAAGAAAAAAACACTTCTATATTCGGAAGAGCAGATAAAAAAAGTTTTGGATGAAACAGTAGCATTAAAAACAAGATCATTAGCTTTAAACTGGAAAATAAAAGATACAGGAGTAGTAAGTCTAAATGATTTGGAAGAACTTGGAGGTGAAAAAACAGTTCATACGGTATTTGCAATGCCGAATCAGGAAAGCGGATTCACTGCAAATGTTACACTTTATGCAGGAATTAATAAGAACACAAAGCAACCTTTAAAAGCAGTCTCCTTTTTACAAGTGCTATACAGTGAAGAAGTTTTATCAGGAAAAGGAATAGAGTTAGAAGATAGGAGAGAGGCAAGTAATATAAGATTTCCGCAAGGAGTTTCTATTTACAAAAAGGAACTGGAAAAACGAATGCGGAGTCTTTCAAGACAAGATCAAAAACAAATCAAAACGATACAGGAAGAAGTAAAAACCGTTCGATTTTATTCGATATGGGACAGGGAACTTAATTCCTTACTATCTAAGTATGAGGCGCAGGAAGATGAAAAGCAAAAAGAGCATGTCTTTACAGAAACAATACAGAAATGGAAGGAAAAGATACAAAAATGACATAAAAAATCAGTTCTGTGGAGTGAGAGTTGCAAGAAACAGATTTTCCGGAATACTGTGGAACAGTCTGTAAATGAAATCGTTGTTCTATGATATTCAAGGGTGAGAGCTCAAAAAATAGGCTTTTCACCCTTGCTTTAGAGATCAGTTAATGATCTGCGCTGTTTAAATGCTAAGCAACATATATAAAGATGCATATCAAAGAGTATTATTTTTGACAGGAATTTGTCCAATACATGAGACAAAAAACAGTCCAAAAAGTGCAACAAAAAAGTCAAATCAGAACATTTTCTTTCTTTGCGGGATATGCTAAACTTTTTCTATCATAAGAAAAAAGGATGTACGAACAGGGGTTTTTACGTACCGTCCGGAAAGAGGAATTTTGATGAAAAAACAGTATTTCTGCAATCCGTTAAATATGGATTACCGTTACCAGTTCATTCAGGATATGAGAAGCGGCGAGGACAAGATTTCCCGCGAGGCCGCCGATCCGTCGATGATTTTATTTCAGGGAAAATATTATATTTTTGCATCCATGACGTTGAGCGTCTGGGTTTCGGAGGATATGGTTCACTGGGAGAGCCACCGTCTGCCGGACAGCCTGCCGCTGTATGACTATGCGCCGGATGTGCGCGTGGTCGGCGATTACGTCTATTTCAGCGCATCCCGCCGCGGCACGATCTGTGATTTTTACCGCACAAAAGATATCCTGAACGGTCCGTTCGAGCGCATCCCGGGAACCTTCGATTTCTGGGATCCGAACCTGTTTCTTGATGATGACGGAAAGCTCTATTTTTACTGGGGATGCAATAACGTGACTCCGATCTGGGGTGTGGAGCTTGAACCGGAGACGATGGTTCCAAAGACCGAGAGAAAAGAACTGATCTACGGTCAGCCGGAAAAAATCGGATACGAGCGCGTCGGAGAAAATCATTCCAAAATGCCGCTGAGTGAAGAAGAAGCTATTGAAAAATTCAAAGAATTTCTGAAAGCACAGGGAAAAGATACGGATCATCTGACGGAGGAGCAGATCGGGTTTGCTAAAATTATGTTCAGTCAGAGACCGTTCATCGAGGGCGCATGGATGACGAAGCATGACGGAACCTATTACCTCCAGTATGCCGGTCCGGGAACGGAATTTAATGTTTACGGCGATGGTGTTTACGAGAGCGATTCTCCGCTCGGCCCGTTCCATCTGGCGAAGAATAATCCGTACTCCTACAAACCGGGCGGATTCCTGCGCGGAGCCGGCCACGGTTCGACGATGGAAGACCGCTATGGAAACTGGTGGCACACCGCGACGATGCAGATCAGCAAAAACCACGATATGGAGCGCCGCGTCGGCATTTGGCGGGCTGGCTTCGACAAAGACGGTGTCCTGTTCTGCAACCAGCAGTTCGGCGACTGGCCGATGGCGGTGGAGCAGGCAAAAGAAGATCCATGGGCAAAACCGGAGTGGTATCTCTTAAGCTATCAGAAAGCAATGACGGCATCGTCCTCGGAAGAAGGCAGAGAACCGTCGTTTGCGACAGATGAAAATATCCAGACCTGGTGGCGCGCAGCCGGAAATCAGCCGGGTGAGTGGATTTCGATGGATCTTGGTGAGGTAAAAGATGTCCGCGCTGTACAGATCAATTTTGCAGATGACAAAATCGATGCACCTCTGCCGGGCGAGCGTCAGGGGGAACGATATATCGACCCGAGCCAGCATAAGACCAGATGGCTGCTTGAGGCATCCGCCGATGGAACAAACTATTTTGTTCTGGCAGATAAATCAGACGCAGAAACCAATTTGCCGCATGATTTCATCGTAAAAGAAGAGGGTGTACAGATCCGTTATCTGAAACTCACTGTTTTTGAAGTGCCGTACAACCAGAATCCATGCATCTCCGGCCTTCGTGTTTTCGGCCTTGGCAACGGCGAAAAACCATCCGCACCGCAGTACCAGGCAGAGCGGACCGGAACTATGGATATGCGCATCACCATCGAGCCACAGACAGACGCTGTCGGATACAACGTCCTCTGGGGTTTTGCACCGGACAAGCTGTATCACAGCTGCATGACCTTTATGCCGGAGCAAAATATTGGAGCGCTGGTAGAAGGCGAAACGGTGTATGTGAGAGTCGATGCGTTTAATGAGAATGGAATTACGGAAGGAACCGTAAGGCCGCTTGCATGATACAATTATATTGAAAAAGCAGAAAAACAGCTCAGGTGCTCTTTGGAGAAATGAACATTAGAAATAAACGGATTGAACATAAGGAGTATTTATGGAAATACATGAATTACAGCAATTGCTGTCAGAAATGTCATTACAGGAAAAAATAGGACAGATGGTGCAGCTCACCGGTGTATACTTCGATAAAGAGGCAGTACTCACCGGTGTTGTTGGCGAACAGTTACCACCGGAATGGATCATTCAATATGCCGGTTCAGTGCTTGGAGTGATCGGTAAAGATAAAATTTATGATATTCAGAGCAGATATATGGAACAGCATCCCCATCATATTCCGCTTCTTTTTATGGCAGATGTTATCCATGGATGTCGGACGATTTTTCCGATTCCGTTGGGGCAGGCGTGTTCATTTCATCCGGAACTGGTGTCTGAGGCGGCTTCTATAGCTGCCTCAGAGGCATCTTCAGAAGGGCTCAGAGCAACATTTTCTCCTATGATTGATGTTTCAAGAGATCCCAGATGGGGAAGGATGATGGAATCCTTTGGAGAAGATCCATATGTAAATGGGATCATGGGAAAAGCAATGGTAGATGGCTATCAGCAGAAAGATGATGCCGGAATAGCGGCATGCCTGAAGCATTTTGCGGGTTATGGGGCAGTGAATGCAGGAAGGGAATATAATGATGTTGAAATATCCAAGCGGACATTTCTGGAACAGTATGTAAAACCTTTCCGTATGGCATTAAAAGCAAAGCCTGCTATGGTCATGACAGCTTTTAATGCTATTGACCGTAAACCGATAAGCGGAAATAAGGAACTTCTTAAAGGGCTTCTGCGGGATAAGGAAGGATTTGAGGGAACTGTAATTTCAGATTGGGGCTCCATAGGTCAGCTGGAAGAACAGGGAGTGGCAGCTGATATGGAAGAAGCAGCAATCCAGGCTTCAGAAGCCGGTGTAGACATTGATATGATGAGTCCTGCTTATATGCTGTGTCTGGAAAAACTGGTAGAAAGCGGAAAAATCCCGAAAGCGTTTGTTGATGAAAGTGCATTCCGGGTCCTGATGATGAAAAATCAGCTGGGGCTTTTTGAAAATCCGTTTGCCGGTCTTGGAAAGAGTGGAAAACTGACTTTGCATAACCGGGAAAAGGCATATCAGCTGGCGGGCGAAAGCTGTGTCCTTTTGAAAAATGAAAAGCTGCTGCCATTAAGCAGGAAGAAGAAAGTTATCTGGGCAGGTCCTTATACAGCGTCAAGAGAACTATTAAGCCGCTGGTCAATTTTTGGAGAACATGAGGCAGTTGAAACAATAGAAGATGTTTTGCAAAAAAAGCAGATAGAAGCAGAATGTATTACAGGATGCAATATTCTTTCTGATGAAGAGTGTAAGGTATGGCAGGGGGAACAGGAATTGTCTGACAAGCCAAGGGATGAGCAGTGGCTGGAAACGATAACCCATGAAGATACGGTTGTATGTGTACTGGGTGAACATGAGTCCCAGTCAGGAGAGGCTGCCAGCAGGGCATTTCTGACTTTGCCGGAGGAACAGCAGGTGTTATTTGAAAAAATAGCAGAACGTACAAGTAATATTGTGACTGTGGTAATTACAGGAAGACCATTGGACCTGCGGAGGATATCGGAAAGATCCAAGGCTGTCATTATGGCATGGAGACCCGGCACTATGGGAGCTGAAGCAATCATAGATATTGTGTATGGCAGATTAAACCCTTCCGGCAAATTATCTGTGAGTATCCCATGGTGTGTGGGGCAGGTGCCCATAAGCTACTGGGATGTAAAAACCGGACATATATTTACAGAAGATAATTCAGAAAATCGTTTCACCAGCAGATATATGGATATCCCAAATACGCCGTTATATCCATTTGGCTATGGATTGTCTTATACAGAGTTTGATATTTCGGACATTGATGTGCAGATAGGCCAGGATAAAAAAGTACATATACATTGTAATGTGTGCAATACAGGGAGTGTTGTGGGAGCAGAAGTAGTCCAGTGTTATTATGAAACATTATATGCATCTGTAGTACGTCCAAAGAAAGAACTTGTCCGTTTCCGAAAGGTTTTCCTGGAGCCGGGGGAAAAGAAGGATGTAGATTTCTTTATTGATCAGGAAGAATTCTCATATTATGGGAAAAACATGGAAACCGTCAGTAGCGGAATGAAACTGCGTATCAGTATTGGAAACAGTAGTGACCACCTTGTTTCTGAGAACATTATACAAGCATAGGAGAAAAGAGACATGAAGGATTTTGAAAATGATTTGATTTATTATCCTAATCCGGACCCGGTCAAGGAACCGAGATTTATTTTAAATTCTGTAGATGAATTGGAAAAATCAGCAAAATACAGTGTTACCTGCAATGGAACAGAGCGAGTGGTATACCATACAGATTCGTTTGACTATGTTGTTGTAGTAGATAACGAAGCGTATGATCTGGAGATTTCAATCCATGCATCATATGAAAAACTTGAAATCCGTCCGTCCAGCTTTGGCATAGTTCCTTCTGTAAAAGGAGAAACAATCCATATCCATCTTGATGAACCGAGAAAGTTTACTGTAGAGACAGATGGTGGTCTTCATGATGCATTGTTTGTACTTTGCTCGCACAGGATTGAGAAACCGGCAGATACCACCATCTGCTTTGAAAAGGGCAAGGTATATAATGTAGGAGTTCTTACCTTAAAGTCCAATGATACGGTTTATATTGAGGAAGGTGCGGTTGTATCAGGGTGTGTATATGCAGACCACTGTGACAATATTTCCATTGTAGGAAACGGAATTATCAACGGATCCTGCTGGCATCTGCCGGACAGTAATGCACACCGTTTCTTTATCTATGCCAAGTGGTGTAATAATGTACTCTTAAAAGGCTTTACGGCTGTAGACGGACCTTCCTGGCATGTAGTTCCTGCGGCGTGTGACCATGTTGTGATTGATAATATGAATATTTACTGATGTGCGATAAAGAAGTAATAGAAGTGTAAAAAATTTTGCCGTTCCTATCCGGCACTTGCGCATTGTGTCGGATAGGTCGGGCGGTTATTCGGGCAAGTCCACCTTGCCAACAAAAGAATAATAAATCTCAATGTCCTGTCTGCGGGTCTTGTTCTCGTCATAGCTGCACTCATGCACAACGATTTTCTCTACAAACTCCCGCAGCAGAGTAGGGGTAAGTTCTTCAAAGCTGGTATGCCGCCGGACAACATTCATAAACTTTTCTGCGTTCACGGTGGCTTCCTGTGCTTTGGAAAGCTCCGCTTGAATAGCAGCGGCTCTTTCTTTCAGCTCCCGTTGCTCTGCTTCATAGTCTGCCGACAGCTCTGTGAAACGCTCGTCTGATATGCGCCCGGTCACGCTGTCCTCATACAGCCGCTTGAAGATAGCGGATAACTCGGCTATGCGTTTCTCGGAGGCTTCCAGTTCCTTTTTCTTGGCGGCGTTCCTGCGTTTGCCCCCGTCCTCGTTCTGCTCAATCAAGAGTTTCATAAACCGGGCTTCATGCTTTGCCGCATAGCTGGTCACTTTCCGCAGATTGGAGAGTACACCAGCGGTCAAGAGGTCGGTGCGGATAAAGTGCGCCGTACAGTCATGGGTGCGTTTCTTGTAGTTGCCGCAGATATAACAGTCCTGCTTGCGCTTGTCCGTCTGGTATCGCTGCTGATACATCACGCTGCCGCAGTCCGCACAGAACAGTATGCCGGAGAACAAACCCACTTCATCATAGCGGTTTGGGCGTTTGCGCTGTTTGCGAAGCTCCTGCACCCGTTCCCATGTTTGGGTGTCTATGATAGGCTCGTGGTGGTTCTCGAAAATCACTTGCTTTTCCGGGGGATTTTCTACACTGTGCTTGACTTTGTAAGAAAGTTTTTCTGTCTTGAAATTTACCAGACAGCCTGTGTATTCCCGGTTTTCAAGGATATGCACTACGGTATTGGTCGCCCACTTGCACTCATAGCCGGGGTGGTAGCGGCGGGTGCTGCCCGTCCTGCGGTATTCAAGCGTTCCCGGCGTGGGGATTTGCTGCTCTGTGAGCATACGGGCTATCTTGGTCGGACCATTCCCGGCAAGACAGAGGTTGTATATCTGCTTGACTACGGGTGCAGCTTCCTCGTCAATAATGAAATTTTCATCCTCGTCCATGAGGTAGCCATACACAGGCTTGCTTGTGATGGGCTTGCCATTCATGCCTTTTGAGCGTTTTACTGCTTTGATTTTCTTGCTCGTATCTCTCACCAGCCATTCGTTAAAGATATTCCGCAGCGGGGCAAAGTCATTGTCGCCCTGTGCGCTGTCCACTCCGTCATTGATAGCGATGAAGCGGACACCTTTCTGTGGGAAAATCATTTCCGTGTACATTCCCACTTGCAGGTAGTTTCGCCCTAACCTCGACATATCCTTTACGATAACTGTCCCGACTTTTCCGGCTTCAATGTCCGCAAGCATGGCTTGAAAACCGGGTCTTTGAAAGTTCGCACCAGAATAACCGTCGTCCGTGTACCAGCGCAGATTGGAAAAGCCGTTCTGCTTTGCATAGGTTTCAAGGATACGCTTCTGATTGGAAATGGAATTGCTTTCGCCTTGCAGCTCGTCCTCATGGGATAGTCTTGGGTAAAGGGCGGTAATTGGTTGTTGGTTGGTCTGTCTTAACATAAAATCCTCCGTTTCCGACAGCCAGCCCCACTATTCCGTACCTTGATTGTACCACATGGGGCGGCTGTCTGTATAGCGGCAAAAGCGTCAAATCTGCTTCTTTATGGTCGGTCAAATCGCCGTTTTTTGTGTAGCAGCTTCCGCTTCCAGCACTTTCATCATCTTGTCGGCTGCGGTGTCGGTTGCGCCCTGCTTGAAGAAGCCGGAAACGGTAAGGACGGAGTTGCCCATGCGGATTTCCGTCACACAGTCCGGGCGGCGGTCTGTTTTGGTGGTGCTTGTCTGTTTCGTTTCTGTCATAGGCTCTCCTTTCGCTGCTTCATCAGTTGCTTTAAGCGTTCCAGCTTTTCCTGTGCGGTTTCCTTTCGGAAGTTGCTGCCCGTGAAGCGGACGGGGGCGCACATGGAAGTCAGCCTGTCATAGATACGGGCGTGGGGCGTGTCCTGCGGGTGCTGCAATTCCTCCAGCGTGAGGTTGGTCGTGGCGATCAGCGGCTTGCCGCTTCGGTAACGGCTGTCAATCACGCTGTAAACCTGTTCCAGCCCGTATTCTGTTCCTCGCTCCATACCGAAATCATCAAGTATCAGCAGAGGGTAGCTGCAAAGGCGGGAAATATATTCGTTCCTGCCCTCAAAGCTGGCGGCAAGGTCACCCAGTATCGTTGCAAAGTTTGTCATGCAGACGGCAACCTCTTTTTCCATAAGGGCGTTGGCGATACAGGCGGCAAGGTAGCTTTTTCCCGTCCCCACGCCGCCCCAAAACAGGTAGCCGATATTTTCAGCCTGCATGGTTTCCCAGCTCTCCACATAAAAGCGGGCGGTTTCGGTCTGCGGGTTTCTGCCGTTGTCATGCTCAAATGTCCAGTTCCGCATAGCAGGGTCGGTAAAGCCCCGGCGTTTCAAGTCCTCCACTTTTTCAAGGTGCTTCTGTCGGCTTTCGGCGGCTTGCTGCTTTTCACGGGCTGCCCGCTGGCAGTCGCACTCTGCCGGGTGGCGGTCACGCCCGAAACAAGTCTTTCCCTCTGCAAAATAGGCTTCTTTGGGCGTATGGCACTTACCGCAGTATAAAAGCCCGTCCTCGCCTGTGTAGTCCTCCGCTTCGGCGGTAGTGGCTGTAATGTCCGTAATCATAGCTTCAATTCCGTTTTTCATAAGCTCTCGCCCTCCTTGCATGAATAATCGGGTATGCCCTGTTTCGGGGCAGCCTTGCCTTTGGCAGCGTCCTCCTGCGCCCACTTGTAAATGGTGGCTGCATGGCTGTGGTACTGTTTCCCGGTGGAAGCGATATGGCAGGAAAGCCGGTCAATATAATACTCCCACTTGTCGGGCAACTCTGTTTTTAGCCCGGAAAGCTCTGTATCGGTCAGTATCACATTGTTGTATCTGCCATAAGCGGCGGGGGCGGGGTGTCCCGTTTCTCCCTCTCTCTCTTTTTCTATCTCTATCTCTTTCTCTAACTCTATCTCTATCTCTGGTGGACGAATGTCGGACAAATGTCCGCCTTTTGTCCGGGGCGGTAAAAGTGCCTTGTTTTCCAGTCTTGCAGCCCGTTTCCGCTCGGCTTCGGTAGAGGACTGTCCTATCATCAGCTCAATGTCGGTCATATAGAAAGCCCCGCTGTCAAGCTGCTCCACAAGCCCCAACTGCCGGAAAATCTCTAAAGCCCTCTCAACCGTCCCTATCTGGTGGCGGGTCAGTGTCGCTATCATCTGCGCTGTGTAGGGGATATGCTCGTCAAGCTGCAATTTCCCGCCGTTTTTCAGCGATTTTAAGTACAGCTTCAAGAGGATATTGGAGTATAAAATCCCGTCTTTCATATCTTCCAGCAGCACAATGGAGTCGCTGTCAAAAAAGTTCTCTTTCAGCTTGAGGTAGTAATACTTGCGGTTATCTGCCATTGTCCCTGTCCTCCTTTTTCCGGCGTTTGGAGTAGTAGTGGGGGCAGAGTATGATAACCGCCCGGAAGCTCTGCTTGCAGCTATGGGTACAGCCCCGGCAGAGGTCATTGTATGTGATACGATCGCAGGTGGAATTCCCGACTTTCACTTGCCGCAGGAAAAAAGACCATTCCAGCCGCCGTTTCTTGCTCATTCTTGGCATGGGTGCGCTCCTTTCTGCCGTTTCCGCTGGTGTGGCGGTATCGGCGGTAATTCTGTATCATCTCGGTATCATTTTCGGGTTTTTTCTGCCCTATAAGCCCGTTAAAAAATCCTTTGGTATTTGCGGATAGGGTACGGGGCAGCCCCCTTGTTCTGTATAGGTTCGGGTACATTTTGGGGCGGTTTTTATCGTTCCTGTTCCTGCCTTTTCACAGGCTTGCGCTCCCGGTGTAAAATCTGGTCGATATTGCCCTTGACAGTCTGTAAGCGGCGGTATTCCTCCCGTTTTGCCCGGTAATCGTTGTAGCCGCTGTTTTTCTCTTGGATAAGGGTTTCAATCTCTGCTTGCAGGGCTTTATAGCTCGGCAGCTTGGAAATGCCGTTTTCCCTGAAATAGCGGGCGGCTGCGTCTGCTATGATAAAGTCGCTTTCGTACTTCTGACGGTAGGCTGCTTTTGCTTTGGCGTTTTTCTGCTGTTTCAGCCCGTCCCGGACAGGGCGGGTCTTGGAATAGGCAAGCACCTGCCGTTGCAGCTCCTTTTTCCCGTTCAGCGTCTTTTCCATCTGCTTCAGCTCTGTAAGGCTTTCCCGCATGGCGGTATAGGCGGCAGAACAGGCTTCGTCCAGTTCCTCCGGGGAAGAAAAGCCGTACTGCTGATAGGCGGTAACGGTAGCTGCCATTTGCTTTAGGTTGTGCTTTGCCGCCCAGCGGTCATAGCCCACGCCCTTGCCCTCGGCTCGCTTGGCTTCCCGGTCAACCATGCGCTGCAAGGTGTTGTCTGCCGGGGTGGTTTTTGT
>NZ_QUIM01000018.1:443-1382 GCF_003480245.1 Blautia sp. AM42-2 | reverse complement strand
ATAGGCGGCAGAACAGGCTTCGTCCAGTTCCTCCGGGGAGGAAAAGCCGTACTGCTGATAGGCGGTAACGGTAGCTGCCATTTGCTTTAGGTTGTGCTTTGCCGCCCAGCGGTCATAGCCCACGCCCTTGCCCTCGGCTCGCTTGGCTTCCCGGTCAACCATGCGCTGCAAGGTGTTGTCTGCCGGGGTGGTTTTTGTGGTTTTTTCCCCTTGTGACAGCTTTTTAACCGCGGCAGGGTATTCGAGTATGGCTTTGCTCTGTTCGGCGGCTCTGTGGGCGTTCTGCGTAAGCAGGACAAGGACAGCAGCCTTGTCAAAATCGTCCCCCAGCTTCCGGGCTGTGATAGGCTTTGTCCTGTCCGGCGTGAGGTAGGAAAGCCGCCCCCGGCTCTCCTTGACGGTCACACCCTCCCGCAGCAAAAGGGAAGAAAATTCGTCAAAGCTGCCAGCTTGGGAAAGTGCCTGCCGTATCGTCCGGCGCAGCTTCGCCTTGTCCGTTTCAAACTTGGTGGGCTTGGTCGGCTGTCCTGCGGCTTCTCTGACAGCGTTCTCTTTATCAAGGGCAAGCTGTCCTTTCTTTGCCGCCCAGTATTCCCGTTCGGTTATCCGTTCCTTGCTGCCGCTTAGGAGGTCGATTTGGTAAAGCCCCTCCCGGTGGCACATCTCCATGACTTCACTCTTGAAATATTCCATAGCGGCGTTGGTGCAGCGGTGCTTGCAGCCCTCCCGTGTGTCGGCTGGTCTGTCCATGTAGGGCAGAAGCGGGACTTCATAAATCCGCAGGGAGTTGATGACGATATGCACATGGATATTGCCGCTGTGGTTATGCCCGTCCGGGTGGGTGCAGACTAAGGCTTGGTGTCCGGGGAAATGCTCTTTACAGAACTGCTCGCCCAGCTCCTGCGCCCGGTCTACGGTCAAGCCGTTGTCTGTCCCGTC
>NZ_QUIM01000018.1:0-433 GCF_003480245.1 Blautia sp. AM42-2 | reverse complement strand
AAATATTCCATAGCGGCGTTGGTGCAGCGGTGCTTGCAGCCCTCCCGTGTGTCGGCTGGTCTGTCCATGTAGGGCAGAAGCGGGACTTCATAAATCCGCAGGGAGTTGATGACGATATGCACATGGATATTGCCGCTGTGGTTATGCCCGTCCGGGTGGGTGCAGACTAAGGCTTGGTGTCCGGGGAAATGCTCTTTACAGAACTGCTCGCCCAGCTCCTGCGCCCGGTCTACGGTCAAGCCGTTGTCTGTCCCGTCCCGTGGGTCAAAGCTGATGATATAGTGGTGGCTTTTCACATCTTCCCGTTTTTGGTTTTTCTCATAGCGGAGATTAGCCCGCATACAGGCAACAGCGAAATCCTCGCCCCCACAGTTGAGGGAAGAAATGCGGTAATCCTCCCTCGGTATCAGCCGCCCGTTTTCATCAAGGGTGG
>NZ_QUIM01000017.1:0-47021 GCF_003480245.1 Blautia sp. AM42-2 | reverse complement strand
CCATAAAAGTATTTTACCATATCCATAATAATATATCAAACATTTGTTCTGTTTTATATTAAAAAAATTGCGCGTCTAACTCATCACTAAAGTAACGAGAATGCGACGCGCAGTTTTCAACGTCTTTCCAAATCGTCTCGGCCGCGTAAACAGTGATACCAGTGGTTTTCGATCCAGAAATTCTTTGATCATTCCTGTCTTGTCCACATAATAATATTCCGACTGTGCCCGTACGTAATCCGATATTCCGATCGGGAGTGGCTTTCTTGCTTCTTTTTCCTCTTTTTTTACATACTTTCCTGACAGTACTCTGCCGTCTGCAGGTTTTTCTGCTCCATCTGGAATCCACCAGCTCTTTCCTTCTTTTACGACACCTGGAATTTTACCTGTTTTACAGAAAGTTGTTACGGTACGCTCTGTAACGCCCCACTGTTTTGCCATTTCTTTACAGCTTTTCATCTGTATCCTCCTTTCCGGCATTCTTCTTTCTGATTATTCTATATTATTTTCGGAAATATATCAATTAATGTTTTATATTTTTCTGAATATTGTCATCATTTTTCATCTGTGCCTTCGCTTTTCTCGCAATCCCCTGTGTGCCGTTCAGGATGCTCGCGCGGGTGACTTTGTCGTTGCCGTATTTCTGGCGGATCGCGTCGAGGGCGGCATCGAGTTTACGGCTTTTCTCCTTCTTTTCGGGATCTTCGAAAAGGGAGAGCTGTTCGAAATCGTCTTCGGTAAGACCGGTCACGGCGACGCCGATCAGGCGGAGGGGCTCGCCTTTCCAGGATTCGCGGAAGAGCTGTTTGGCGCAGCGGTAGATTTCATCTGTCACATCTGTCGCATTGGGGAGTTTGGTCTGGTGTGAACGGTTTCGAAACTCGAGAGTGCGAAACGTTACGGAAACGGAGGTGCATTTTTTCTTTTTCCGACGCATGCGGGCGGCTACGATGTCGCACTGGGCGAGAAGGATCGGATTCACCTGTTCGATGGAGATGATGTCCTCGTTGAAGGTCGTCTCGGCGCTGAAGCCTTTGGCCTCGTCGGGCTGCGCTTTTACAGGGGAATCATCAATGCCGCGGGCGTACTGGTAGAGCTGATGGCCGTTTTTCCTGCCGATCAGCGTCTGGATATCCGCTTCGCGCGCATGCGCCAGTTCTCCGATTGTGCGGATTCCGGCCTCGATCAGTTTCTTTTCGGATGCTTTTCCGAGGAACAACAGCTCGCGTACCGGAAGCGGCCACATTTTTTCGGGGATTTCTTCTGGGAACAGAGTGTGTACTTTGTTTGGTTTTTCGAAATCAGATGCCATTTTGGCCAGGAGTTTATTTGTGGAGATTCCAATATTGACGGTAAATCCAAGCTCCTCGTAAATCCGGTCCTTGATTTCGTGCGCCGCCGCAATCGGGTCCGGATACAGAAGGGAAGTTCCCGTCATATCGAGGAATACCTCATCGATCGAAAAGGATTCCATGACCGGGGTGTAGGAGGCGCAGATTTTCTTGAAGGCACGGGAACACCTGACGTAGAGGTCGAAATCACTCGGGACAATGACCATGTTCGGACATTTCCGCAGTGCCATTGCCACAGGTTCACCGGTCTGGACACCACATTTTTTCGCCGGGATCGACTTTGCCACAACGATTCCTGTCCGCTTCGTCGGATCGCCGCCGATACAGGCAGGAATGTCCCGCAGATCCGGCAGTCCCTCTTTGATCCGCCGCACCGACTCCCAGGATAAAAAGGCGCTGTTGACATCTACGTGAAAAATCAGGTGTTCTGTTGTCGTCTTCGTTTGTTCTTCTCTCATTTTTTTAACCCTCTTTCAAATTCTGCTGCTCTCTATGCAAAAAACAGCAGACCTGCTTTTGCCAGAAAGAAAAAAAGAAGGATCTGCGCCGCCAGCATCAGCGGGACTCCAATCGTGAATTTCTTTTTTCTTGTCTTGTGATGAAACAGGTGCATGCCCAGCAAGGCTCCCACCGAGCCGCCGGCTGCCGCAAGTCCAAGCAAGGTGGAAACGCGGATTCTCCATTTTCCCCGCACCGCACTTCGTTTGTCGATTCCATAGACTGCTATGGTAATGATATTAATACAAATCAGGTAACTCCACAATACTGTCTGTAAGATCGAATGTTCCATTTTTTACGCACCAGCCTTTCTTTTTTCAAAAAAGGCAGCGTTTTTCTCCGCTGCCTTTTTCAAACTCTTTTCAAAATTACTTTTTCTCCAGAAATATTTTTCTGGTCACAAAATTGTATACCATAACAATCGCCGTCGAGAATACTTTCGCGATTGTGTAGATCAGGTTATGGCCTATGTTCTGCTGCAGTGCAACATTACCGCCGTAGATCGGGCCTACGACGATCCAGATCAGGAAACTGTTGAGCAGCATGCCGATCAGGGAAAGGACGACGAAGGTGATGAACTCGACTTTTTTGTTCATGTCTTCTTTCCGCTCAAAGACAAATTTGAAGCTTAAAATGTAATTTGCAATGACCGATACGGTAAATCCGGCAACGGAACCGATGAGGGATGCCGCTTCAAAGTAAGAGCTGGAAGTCAGCGCCATCACAAGATTCAGGACAATAAGACCGGTCACGTAGTCGATGCCGAAGCTGATAAAACCGACGATACCGAATTTCACAATCTGTGCAAATAATTTCTTCATGTTTTTCCTCTTGTTTCTTCTATTATTTTCGAGTCAACGACTCTATGAGAATACCATATCACGGCAGTTTTTTCAAGTTTCCGTATTGTTTTTCCTCACGTCAAAAACGCCGGATTTCACATACAAACATGAAATCCGGCGTCTTTGAATTTCTCTAAATCTCCCGTTTCTCCATAAATCTTACACTGATCCCATACGAAATCAGCACAACTGCGATGCTTACCGCAAAAATTCCCGCCTGTCCAGGAACGTTTCCCGTGATGGTGCCAAGCAGCTCCGCGATCTGATCCAGCGTCGCTTCTCCTGCAATTTTCTGCACAAACAGAACCACACCTGCAAAGAAAAAGCAGATTCCCGCCATCAGAACCCGTGCACTTTCTGCTCCAAATTTGATCTGCACCGGGATCATCACCGAAAGGGCAATGAAAAATACAGCCAGAAAGACCGGGATCGTTCCCGCATTTTCCAGCAGAAGACCGGACAGATTCGAAACACCGTGCAGCACCTGAGATGCCATGTATAACACCCAGGCAATCGCAAAGGATACTACGGTTCCGCCTACACAGAATACGTATTTCTCCTGAATATACGTTTTCCGGTCAATCGGGAGTGTGAACAGAAACGGGAATCCGTTGTCGGATTCATCGCAGGAAAACGTTCCGATCAGTACAACGAGCATCAGAGATGGAAGGTAGCCCAGAATAAAGGTGCCGGGCTGTCCCAGTCCGAGGAACACACAGATCATGAAGAACAGAATCAACATGTTTCGATGGCCTCTCAGCAGCAGACAGATATCTTTCTCTAATAATCCACTCATTTTCTTTTTCCTCCTGTCATCATCAGAATGACTTCATCAATTCCGGCCCGCTCCACCACGAGACCGGGAACGTTTTCTTCGTAATATTTTCTGTCGTTTGTCAGGCATGCATAGCCATACGGCTCTTTCCGGGAACCGAGCAGATATTCCTTGTCGAGCGCCGCATACTGCGCTTCGTCTGCCTTAATCAAGCCGTACTGCTCGAGAATCACATCGGTCTCCTCGTGCAGGAGCTGTTTTCCGCCGTGAATCAAATAAATATCATCG
Organism: Blautia sp. AM42-2; assembly: GCF_003480245.1. Lineage (NCBI taxonomy): Bacteria > Bacillati > Bacillota > Clostridia > Lachnospirales > Lachnospiraceae > Blautia > Blautia sp. AM42-2. Next base: position 43,266 of record NZ_QUIM01000017.1, on the reverse strand, counting down.
CAGAGATGCTCGAGATCAGAGGCAATGTGGGAAGTAATGAGAATCGTCCGGTTCTCATCTTCCGCCGCATAATCACGCAGCAAATCGAGAATCTCGTTCCGCGCCTCTACGTCAAGGCCTGCGGTCGGCTCGTCGAGAATCAGAAGCTGTGCTTTGTGTGACAGCGCGGTCAGTACGCGGAGTTTCGCCTTCATTCCATTTGAAAACTCCTTGAGCTGTTTTCCTTCCGGCAGCCGCAGTTCCCGGCATTCTCTCATAAACCAGGTTTCATCGAATTCCGGATACATTTTCGCCAGGATCTTTTTCACCTCCGCGATCGTAAACTGTCCGTTGAAGCCCGACTCTGCCAGCGATACACCGATTTTCTGCCGGTCCTGCATTGTGATCTCTGTGATCGGTTTTCCAAAGAGTTCGATCGTTCCGCTCTCCGCTTTTACAAGGCCGAGCATCAGGCGGATCGCCGTGCTCTTTCCTGCTCCGTTTTTTCCGATGAGTCCGGTGATTCTTCCCTCCGGGATTTCCAGCGAAAGTTCAAAATCGAACCCCGGATACGTTTTTCTGACATTCTGCATTTTTATCATGTCTGTCTCTTCCTTTCCTGTCACTAATCAAATCTTCCTCATTTTTCATCCAGAAGAAGGGTTACGGTTTCCAGAATATCCTCCCGGCTCATGCCCATCGCAAGGGCGCGGTCGATGACTTTTTCAAAGTCCGCCTCCGCTTCTTTCTGCCTCGCTTCCAGCGCGAGCTGTTTGTCGGAGGCCGTTACATACGTTCCTTTTCCGTGAATTGTTGTAACAAACCCTTCCCCCTCCAGCTTGTCATACGCTTTCTTGACGGTCAGAGCGCTGATCCGGAGCTCTCCTGCTAGAGAACGGACGGATGGGAGCGCCTCTCCTTCTTTTAAGGAAGAGTTTATAATGTCTGATTTGATCTGCTCCATGAGCTGCTCGTAAATCGGCACCATGGAGGAATGATTCAAAATAATATGCATATCGTTTTTTCTCTCCTTTACGATAAACAGTATATAACAGTTAAGCACTGTTGTCAACTGTTATATACTGTTTGTTTTCAGAGATTTTCTTTCTTTTCTTCTGCATTTTCCCTTCTTCTCTTTGTTTTATATGGTTTTTCCTCTGTTCTGCATGATAAAAGCAATCAAAAAAATAGCAAAAAGTTCTTGATCAATGGAAAATCACCCGTTATAATGCGTGGTATAAAAACAACACGAAAGAGCAGACAAAGGAGTCTGAAAAAAAAGATCTCCTTATTGTCTGCTCTTTTTTGTGTGCAAAAAGGAGGAAAACCATGAGACTTAATCCCAAGGAACAGGAAAAATTAATGCTTCATATGGCCGGCAATCTTGCCAAAGAGCGGAGAGCGCGCGGTCTGAAACTGAATTACCCGGAAGCACTCGCCTACATCAGTTCAGAACTTCTCGAGCTGGCCAGGGACGGAAAAACTGTTGTTAAGCTGATGCAGCTCGCACCAAAATTCTGACCCAAGACGATGTTATGGACGGCGTTGCCGATATGATCGGTGAGGTTCAAGTCGAGGCGACGTTCCCGGACGGAACCAAACTGGTAACTGTACATAACCCGATTCAGTAAGGAAGAACCATTATATGAAAATCGGTGAAATCATGGCTTCCGATCGCGAGATCACATTAAATGAAGGCAAAAAGGCAGTCACTATCATGGTAGCAAACAAAGGCGACCGTCCCGTTCAGGTCGGCTCCCATTTTCATTTCTTTGAGGTCAACCGGTGCCTCTCCTTTGACCGGGAAAAAGCATACGGCTATCACCTCGACATCCCTTCTGGAACTTCGGTCCGTTTTGAGCCGGGCGAGGAAAAAGAGGTTCAGCTCACCGAGATGGGCGGCAGAAAGCGTGTCTTCGGTCTCAATGACCTGCGCACAGGCGGCCGACGATACGAAAGCCGCATCACTGGAAAATGCGAAATTAAAAGGATTTCTGTAAGGAGGGACAGCAAAAAGTTTGAAACAAATAAGTAGCGGGCAACCAAGAAATAAAGGACATGACAAATAAACCACCTAAAAAGCTAGCTTAAAAACTAAATATAAACGCAACACTAATCAGGAAACGGTTAATGGTTCGTCTTTAATGACATAACCACGTTGCCTTAAAAGATTAAGTGCTTGTGAAGTAGAAAGAATCTTTTCTTCCTTCACAGGACGAGATTCAAGAAAACCTTCTGGTGTATATGACTTTAAATCTGAGAGTATGTGCCAGATAGCGGTCAGGATCATACGACAGATCTCGTGCTCTGGAATCCCGCTTTCTTCGGTTCCAAACCGGATATGATCATCAAAGGCGGCATGATTGTTGCTTCCAAAATGGGAGATGCCAATGCTTCCATCCCGACAACACAGCCGGTCTGCTACCAGCCAATGTTTGCCGCTCATGGAAAAGCAAAACAGGAAGCCTGCCTGACCTTTGTTTCTAAGGCTGCCTTTGACGCAGGCGTTAAAGATGCTTACGGACTGGAAAAAACAGTTGTCCCGGTACACGGCTGCCGCAATATCAGCAAGAAAGATATGGTATGGAACGACCGCACACTGAAGCTTACTGTAGATCCGGAGACATATAAAGTGACGGTCGATGGAGAGGAAATCACTTCCCGCCCGGCCGAAAAACTGCCGCTGACCTAGCTTTACAGTCTGTTCTAAACGGCTCTGTATCATATAAAACCATACGAGGAGAATTTTATTATACTTGGAGCGTGTCTTTTATTTGTAGGAATTGTACTGATCAATAACGGCATGTGCGCCCTGTATCATGTGGACGGACGCTCGGCCGCTGTAATGAATATTTTTACCGGCGGGCTTTCCCTTTTCATCAACTTTGTAAATCTGGTGCAGGGAAATTACTATGCAGCCGGAACGGGACTGCTGTTCTGCTTTACGTACCTTTTTGTTGCGGTCAATAAGTTTCTGAATGCAAGCCCGATTCCGTTTGCCTGGTTTTCCACATTTGTCGCCGTCAATGCTGTGATTTTCGGAACCATCGAGGGCTTTACCGGAAGTGCCGCACTTGGTATTACACCGGATCTGCGTTGGGCCGGAATCTGGTATCTTTGGGCAATTCTTTGGGGTACTTCCTTCGTAGAGGATATCTGCGGAAAGAAACTCGGAAAATTTGTGCCATGCCTTCAGGTTTTTGAGGGCATCGTCACTGCGTGGATTCCGGGTGTCATGATGTTGCTTCAGCTCTGGTAATTCGATAAGGAGGATGTGTTTTCATGCTTTGCGAACAAATTTTGGGGAAACTTCCGGACTTTGATCTTTCCGGAAAATCTGGGGCGAAGACGATACGTTTATTACAATCTACAACGAGCCCATGCTTATTATGCTGTAGAAGATTCACGGCGTCACGGCAGTAAAAGAGGTGAAAAAGCTCGATTTTGACCAGCGAATTTCCGCATCCATCCACGACCATCATCACTGATGCGGTTTTTGTCCGTACCTTCGGAAGAATGGGCCGACCTCTTTTCGCGGGCAGGCTCATTCCGTATCTTATGATTTTCAGGAGACTTTTTATGTCCGAACTTAATTTTTATCTTCTTCAGATCAACGATGCTTTATTTCCAATCGGTGCGTATTCACACTCGCAGGGACTCGAGACGTAAATCTCTTTCTCTCACGATCGGAGCACGCAAATACCCTTCTGGATGAAATCCGGAAATTTCTTGCCTCCGATCCGGAAATTGACGGCGGCGCAACTATACTTTCCTGCGGTGATCTTGCAGTTCGTATTTTCGGTCTACGCGCGCAAAGGCTGCAGCAAATGGCGGAAAAAATAAAGTCTGCATATGAAAAATTTTTATAACTGTCTATTCAAGTCGTTCACTTTTCCCTTCGTCAAATTTCGCAGAAAAAATGTCAAAATAAGGGTATGACAACCTCTTCAGAATGTGATAAAATAACTTTCGTTTTAAGCGAAGACAAAACTTATTTTACCATCATTTCGAGGAGGTTTTTTCATGGAAAGAGATATGACAAAGGGCAGTCCGCTGCCGGTCATTCTGCGGTTTACGCTGCCGCTGATTATCGGAAATATTTTCCAGCAGCTCTACAACATGGCAGACACGATTATCGTTGGCCGATATGTCGGAGCGGATGCACTGGCTGCAGTTGGTTCTACGGGAACGATTATGTTCCTGGTGCTTGGATTTGCGCAGGGCATCACAGCAGGCTTTACGGTTCTGACATCGCAACGGTTCGGTGCAAAGGATACGAGCGGAGTAAAGCGAAGTGTGGCAAACGGCATTCTACTGGCTCTCCTTTTCACGGTTGTCCTGACATTCTTCAGCATGATCTCCATGCGGCCGTTGCTGCATCTCATGAACACACCGGAAAATATTTTTCAGGACGCTTATACCTATATTATGATTATCTGCGGTGGCCTGATCGCTACGATTTTTTACAATCTGCTTTCCTCCTATCTGCGTGCAGTAGGAAACAGCCAGACTCCGCTGATGTTCCTGATTTTTTCGGCTGTATTAAATGTTCTTCTGGATCTGCTTCTCATCATTCATTTTAAAATGGGCGTTGCGGGAGCCGGATATGCAACCGTTTTCTCCCAGGGAATTTCTGCTGTGCTCTGTCTTTTTTATATTTATCGCTCCATGCCGGATATGTGGCCGGAAAAACACCACTGGAAACTTCATGCGGCAGATTCCCGCCATCAACTCTCGATGGGCATTCCGATGGCACTCCAGTTTGCCATCACCGCATCCGGTACAATGATTATGCAGGCTGCCATTAACCTGTTCGGCTCGGAGGCGGTTGCCGCTTTTACGGCGGCCTGTAAGCTGCAGAATCTGGTCACACAGGGCTTTTCCGCAATGGGACAGACGATGGCAACCTACAGCGGGCAAAATTTCGGAAAGGGCGATATTCCACGGATTAAAAAGGGAGTTCGCGCTGCACTTCTGACTTCCATCACATATTCGATCGCAGCCGCTGTTCTCGTCTTCCTTCTTCTGAAGCCATGTCTTTCCCTCTTCTTCTCGGGTGATGTCGATATGGCCGCCATGATGCCATGGGCAAAGACTTATTCCTATATGTGTGCTCTTTTTTATGTACCGCTCTGCACCATCTTTATTTTCCGAAATGCAATGCAGGGTTGCGGCTACGGCTTTCTGCCTATGATGGGCGGTGTTTCTGAACTCTTTGCGCGCCTTATTGTAGCTGTGATTGCCATGAAAGTCATCAGCTATCCGCTCGCCTGCTTCTGTGACCCGGCAGCCTGGGTGACGGCAGCTGTCTTTACCGGTGTTTCGTATCTGTTTGTCATGAAGGATATCGACAAAAAGTATGATTCAAAGACACCGACGGCTCCGATCAGCTGACATTTTTCATACCAAACGCAAAACTGCGCGGAATGCACGATTCTGAAATGCATTCCACGCAGTTTTTTGTATTTACAGGATTACAGATTCAGTTTTGCTTTCTGCAGACTTACACAGGAACGATGATATGTGAGTGTCATCGTCAGATAAATGACGCCCACGACAATGACTGCGAGAATACCGGTATGGAACACCAGATGCAGGATCATCGTCGCACACAGCAGGATCTGAATCATCTTGCCCAGCGCCATATAGGCCTTATAGGCACTCTGATATACCATCTCTTTTTCTGCCTCATCGCAACTTGCCATCCAGTCTTTCTGGAAGTTTTTTGAGTTCATATCGCCTCTCTTCTCCGGGTGAGCTGCCTGAACCATTTTTACATAACGCATCTGATAATAGCCATAGAGAAAGAAGTTGATACAAAACAGAGCACAGGTTGCCAGGAATCCGGCGAGCTCTTTTCCCGATGCTTCTTCCAGCCAGGAACGGGAAAAGGTAAATGTCAGCACGATGATATCGCAGACCTGCGAAATCACATTGCAGTTCATCAGCATCGCGCCGTATTTCTCTTCTTCATAGCTTAAGACTTCGTACTGTTCATCCTCTGCTTCTTCGAGATGCTTCATCGTATCCTTTAATTTCCGGCTGTAAAATTCCATCAGGACAATGCTTACAACGAAAATTACCGCAATGATCGGCAGTGCCAGCGGACGGACCAGATCGCTCAGATCACTCATGCCATTTTTCACTCCGAACGTCATAAAAATTCCGACAAAAAAACCGCAGACTCCGCCGATTCCCAGATAAATCAGCATCCGTTTCATCAACTTTCCGTAGGAATTTGGTTTGTTCCCCTGTTTTTCTTTCATGGTTCATCCTCCTCATATTGAAAAATATCTTCTACTTTTACTTCACAGATTTTTGCAAGTTTTAATGCCAGTGTCACCGACGGTGAATAGTCTCCCCGCTCGATCAGGCTGATGGTCTGTCTCGATACTCCCGCCATTTTTCCAAGGTCGGTCTGGTTGATGCCGAGCTTCGAACGGTACTCTTTTAACTGATTGTACAGCGGCATCGCAGCATCTCCTTTCTTGTCACGTTTTTTAGATGAGCTCTCTTTTTGACAACTTTTCTTGTCATCTACTACTCTACCATTGACAACTTTATTTGTCAATACTTTTGACAAGTTTTTTTGTCATTTCAAACTCCCGGTTGATTTGTGGGCTGAAATGTACTAAACTAGAGGTATCTATTTTCGTAACTATTCAAGCCGCAGAAAGGACAGAATCTATGGAACAGAAAGACAGCCGGTTTGCCGTATTGATCGATGCGGACAATGTTTCCCCGAAATACATCAAATATATCCTGGACGAGGTTTCGGACCAGGGCGTCGCTACTTACAAGAGAATCTACGGGGACTGGACCGATATCTCGAAGAAAAGCTGGAAGGAGCAGCTCTTACGCTACTCGATCAACCCGATCCAGCAGTACAGCAATACGAACGGAAAGAACTCGACTGACTCCGCGATGATCATCGATGCGATGGACATTCTCTATTCCGGAAATGTGGAGGGCTTCTGCCTGGTCTCCTCGGATTCCGACTTTACGAAGCTGGCACAGCGGCTGCGCGAATCTGGAATGTTCGTGCTCGGTATGGGTGAGCAGAAGACTCCATCGTCGTTCCGTGTGGCGTGTGATGCCTTTAAAATTCTTGAGGTGATCTCCCAGAATGAGGATGATATCTCTCCTGCGATTACCGCTGTCTCGGAAAATCCGGCGCGCTACGGCACTTCTCAGGACGAAACCCCTTCCATTACAAGCAAGGCAGAAATCGAGCGGACGGTTTCCCGTGTACTGACGGAAAATAATGACCACGGAAAGAATACGACGCTCAGTGAGATCGGCAGTATTTTACAGAAGAAATTTTCGGAGTTTGATGTTCGAAATTACGGCTATTCGAAGCTTTCTACGTTTTTGGAGAGTATGAATGATATCGAGGTGCTGAAGACGGGTCACAATTACCTCGTGAAAGAGCGCCAGAACACCGTATCGCGCCAGCAGATTGAGAAATGCATCATCGACCTGATCTGCTCCAACGGCGGCCATATCGACAACCTGAGCATCATTCACGACGCTCTGCGGAACCGCTTCCCGGGCTTCGATGTGAAGCAGTATGGGTACAGCAGGATCTCAAGTTTTATCAACAGTTTTAAAAAATTCAAAATCACAAATAATACAGTTCAAATGAAATAATACAAAAAGACCCCGGAAACACCATTTTACTTCTGATGTTTCCGGGGTTTTTTTATTATCGCGTATGTCGGATTTACTGTTTTCCTGTACTTCCGATTCCGCCGCGGTCCTCGCCGTTTAAGTGGTCAACTTCTTCAAAGCCGATGGTCGGCTGGTGTTTCTCGATGCGGAACTGGCAGATGCGGTCATTCACATGAATCACGGTGTCGCGCAGGGCATACGCCGGCATGTAGAACCAGTCGTTCGGTCCGCAGTAGCTCTCGTCGATGATACCGCAGTGGTTCGTCTGGATAATACCGAAATTCTTGAAGGTGCTGCTTCTCGGCACGATATGCGCCTCGTAGCCCTCCGGCAGCTGCATGGCAACGCCGAGGTGGATCAGCTTGAATTCTCCGGCCTTTAACTCTACTTCTTCTGCCGCGCGCAGGTCGATCCAGTCGGACTTTCCGTCGATATAGCGCAGGCGCTCAATTTCATCGTTTAAATACTGAATTTTAATGGTTTCCATAAAGCGTCTCCTTTTCTTTTTGCGTGACTACTTTTCGCCGAACAGTACGACTTCGCCGCGTGCTCTCGTCTTTTTCACATCAATGACTCTCTGATTCGGGCTGCCCTTCCATTCCAAGGTAACGTCCCTCTGGGCAAGAATAAAGCGACCGTCCACAACCACGTCCGTGTAATCCATCAGTTCCAGATCACAGACGGATTCCCACTCATATCCGGTGTAAACCCAGATATCTTTTTTCGGATATCTTTCCTTGATCTCTTTTGCCAGAGCCGTCACATCCGCCCGGTTTGCCTCATACAGCGGATCTCCGCCGGAGAAGGTGATGCCGGAAATGTAGTCCTTGTCCAGCTGTTCAAAAATTTCTGCCTTTGCCGCGTCATCAAACGGGATGCCGCCATTTGGATCCCAGGTAATCGGATTCTGACATCCCTTGCAGTGATGACCGCATCCGGCGACCCAGAGCACGACGCGCAGGCCGTCTCCGTTCAACATATCGTCTTTCGTTATATTATGGTATCTCATAGCTTTCACTCCTATTGGACATAAGAAAACACAGAAAAACGAACCGTTTTGCAGATCCCTTTTTCTGTGTTCCCCGCTCTTTATCGTCTGGCAGATCTATTTATTTCGCGTCTGCCGGAACATCCTTGATACTGAAGCTTACACGGCCCATTTTATCTTTGCCCATGCAGACTACTTTTACAACATCGCCAAGGCTGACAACGTCTTCTACTTTCTCAACACGCTGTTTGGCGAGCTTGGAGATGTGTACCAGACCTTCTTTTCCAGGTGCGAACTCAAGGAAAGCACCGAAGTCTTTGATGCTGACAACTTTTCCGGTCAGGATCTGTCCCTCGGTAAAGTCGCTTGCGATGATCTCGATATATTTCTTTGCCTGATCCATCATAGCCTGCTCGGTTCCGCAGATGGAAACAGCACCGTCATCTGTGATATCGATCTTTACGCCGGTCTCATCGATGATGGCGTTGATGGTCTTTCCTCTCTGACCGACAACTTCACCGATCTTCTGCGGGTCGATCATCATCTGGATGATCTTCGGAGCGAACTCGCCGACCGTCTTACGCGGCTCTGCGATCGCTTTCTCCATAACCTCGGTCAGGATGTACTCTCTTGCCTGTTTCGTTCTGGCAATCGCCTCTTCTACGATCTGACGGGTCAGTCCATGGATCTTGATATCCATCTGGATTGCAGTGATTCCGTCGTGGGTACCAGCTACCTTAAAGTCCATGTCGCCGAAGAAGTCTTCGAGACCCTGGATATCGGTCAGTACGAGGTAATCATCATCGGTCTCGCCTGTTACCAGACCGCAGGAGATACCTGCAACCGGTTTTTTGATCGGTACACCGGCAGCCATCAGAGACATGGTGGATGCACAGATACTTGCCTGGGAAGTAGAACCGTTAGACTCGAAGGTCTCGGATACGGTACGGATTGCGTACGGGAACTCTTCCTCGGTCGGAAGTACCGGAACCAGGGCACGTTCTGCCAGAGCACCATGGCCGATCTCACGGCGTCCCGGTCCGCGGGACGGTTTTGTCTCACCTACAGAGTAGGATGGGAAGTTGTACTGATGCATGTAACGTTTGGAGGTCTCGAACTCATCCAGTCCGTCCAGTTTCTGTGCTTCGGAAAGCGGAGCCAGTGTTGTTACGTTGCAGATCTGAGTCTGTCCACGGGTGAACATAGCGGAACCATGAACACGCGGGATAATGTCAACCTCTGCTGCCAGAGGACGGATTTCTGTGATCGCACGGCCGTCCGGACGTTTGTGGTCTTTTAAGATCATCTTACGAACGGTCTTTTTCTGATACTGGTAAACAGCCTCGCCTAATACTGCCAGCCACTCTTCGTTGTCGGCAAATGCCTCCTCGAGTTTCTCGGTGATGACGCGGATGTTTTCTTCTCTTGTCTGTTTATCATCGCTGAAAACAGCCTCTTCCATCTCTGCCGGAGGAACGATCTCTTTGATCGCTGCAAACAGCTCTTCCGGAATAGCGCAGCTCTCATAAGCGTGTTTCGGTTTTCCAACCTCTGCTACGATGCTGTCGATGAATTTGATGATTTCCTGGTTTACTTCGTGTGCTTTGTAGATGGCGTCGATCATTTTTGCTTCCGGAATCTCTTTTGCTCCGGCTTCGATCATGATGACTTTCTCTCTGGTGGAAGCTACGGTCAGTTTCAGGTCGGATACGGCTTTCTGTGCGAGAGTCGGGTTTACGATGAACTCGCCGTCGATCATACCGATCTGAGTCATGGCACACGGACCGTCAAACGGGATGTCGGAAATGCAGGTTGCGATTGCGGAACCCAGCATTGCGACTACTTCCGGATCACACTCCGGATCTACGGACATTACCATGTTGTTTAATGTAACATCGTTGCGGTAATCTTTTGGGAACAGCGGACGCATCGGACGGTCAATGACACGGCTGGTCAGAATTGCGTGCTCGCTTGCTTTTCCTTCTCTTTTGTTGAATCCGCCCGGGATTTTTCCAACGGCGTACATCTTCTCTTCGTACTCAACGCTTAATGGGAAGAAGTCGATGCCGTCACGCGGTTTCTCAGATGCGGTTGCTGTAGAAAGAACTACAGTATCACCATAATGCATAAATGCTGCGCCGTTTGCCTGTTTTGCTACACGGCCTACGTCTACGGTCAGGGTTCTGCCTGCCAGTTCCATAGAAAAACTCTTGTACATAAATAATCTCCTTTTTTTCTTCTGAGCAGAATTTCCGAAACAACTGAAAAGCACACCGGAATACGGACAGGATGCAGCTTTTCAATGTGTTTTTCAGTGGTCTCGGATAAAATTCCTGCACCTCAGAATGGCTCCATGTCGTTTGCGTCTTTGATCTTACAAGCAAAGAAACGGGCGGAAAATGTATCCCGCCCGTTGTTCCAAGCTGATTATTTTCTGATTCCTAACTTCTCGATTAAAGCACGGTATCTTTCAATATCAGTTTTCTTTAAGTAGTCAAGCAGACCACGTCTCTGACCAACCATTTTCAGAAGACCTCTTCTGGAGTGATGATCTTTGTGGTGAACTTTCAGATGCTCAGTGAGCTCCTCGATTCTTGCGGTAAGAACAGCTACCTGTACTTCCGGTGATCCTGTATCTCCCTCAGTTCTTGCATACTCTTTGATGATTGCCTGTTTTTTTTCTTTCGAAATCATTTTAAATTCCTCCTGTTATTTTGATTGCACCGCTGACTAAGAAGTGGTCGGAGTGTCCTGCCTCTGAATCAGGGTCCGGGGATCTTTTTTGTCCCGCATACTCGATTAGTATAGCATACGCTTTTCGAATTGTAAATACTAAAATCAGATGTTTTCGCGATGAATTTTCACGTAGTTACAGTTCTCCGAACTGTAACTTTCGCAGCTCTCATTTTAAGTTTTGCTTCGCAAAAGGAGAGCTGCTCACACCTGAATCACTTTCTTACGCAGCGAAACAGCGAGTGTTTCACTGCTGAGCGAACTTTTTTTCTACATATTTTTTCCCTGCCGCAACATCATGATCGAGCTGGTTTTTCAGCGCGTCGATCGAAGCAAATTTCTGCTCCGGGCGCAGGAATTTTAACAGAGAAACCTCCGCCTGTTTTCCATAGAGATCCTCGCTGCAGTCAAAAAGATTCGTCTCCACGCCGGTAAATTTTTCCTGTACCGTCGGCTTAACACCGATGTTTGTGATACCGTAATAAATTTTTCCTTCGATTTTCACCTCGGAAACGTAGACGCCAAACGGCGGAAGCAGCTTTTCTGCCGGCGGGATCTGATTGATGGTCGGCACGCCGATCGTTCTGCCGAGTGCATGACCGTGGACAATCTCGCCGTGAACCGCGTAATCGTAGCCGAGCAGACCGCTCACGGCTTCCATATTGCCCTGTTCCAGCTCTTCCCGTGCCCAGGTGCTGCTGATTTCGCGGCCGTTTTCCTCTGCTTTTTCGATGATCTCGGTTTCAAAACCAAGGGACGGGCCCATTTCTTTCAGCATTTCGGCTGTGCCGCTTCTCTTGTAGCCAAAACCGAAATCCTTTCCCACAACAACTTTTTTCGCGTGCAGCTTATCCACCAGAATCTCTTTGATAAAGGCTTCCGGCGTCATGTGCATCACTTCATCCACAAACGGGCATTCCACAAGGCAGTCCATGCCAAGCTGTTCGAGGCGGGCTCTTCTCTCCTCATTCGTCAGCAGCTGATGCGGCTTGACATGCTGCACTTTCGACTGCGGCGGCACGTCAAATGTAAACACAACCGTTTCCAGTCTTTCCGTTCTGCCGATTGCAAGGACACGGCGGATCAGAAGCATATGCCCCCGGTGGAGGCCGTCAAATTTTCCCAGGGTTACAACGCTGTCCCCTCTGCTGTCAAAATCCAGTGTTTTTGTTAGATATCTCATGTTCTCTCCAGAAATAACTTGACCGGTCTGGTTAAGTTTTGTGATGGTCTGTATTGATAAATACCGACAAACGTTCCGTCATCGAGATAAAGGCGGAACTCCTCGTCTTCTGCGAAGTCCCCGCCGGAAGCAGTTTCCCCGATTTCGCGGATCTGCGCCGGTTTCAGCGGATTTCCGTTTTCCGCAAGCTTTTTCGCATGATCGTCCGCTGTTGCAAAGCTGCGCAGCGCGGCAAACATTTCATCGACCGGCACGAGGATCTCCGAAAGGCGGCCCTCACCGACAATCGCTGCGATCTCGTCAAGCGTGTGCGCTCCGTTTCTGTCAAACTGGCCGACTCTCGTGCGGATCAGCTGCTCCATACATCCGTGGCAGCCCAGTTTTTCGCCGATATCGTGGCACAGGGTGCGGATATACGTTCCCTTCGAACACGTTACCTCCATGCGCACCAGCGGAAGCTTCACTTCCAGAATGCTGATCTCGTAAAAGTGCACCGTGCGGGCCTTCCGCTCGATCTCGATGCCTTCCCGCGCCAGCTCGTAGAGTTTCTTTCCATTAACCTTCAGCGCGGAATACATCGGCGGCACCTGCTGCTGCTCCCCGACAAACGAGGCGATGCAGTCCCGCACCTCTTCTTCCGTCACGGTCACCGGCGCTTCTGCTGTCACGGTTCCGCTCATGTCCTGCGTATCCGTTGCGATTCCAAGGTGAAGCAGCGCTTCATACGTCTTCGTTTCATCGGTCAGCATATCGCAGAGACGCGTTCCCTTTCCAAGGCAGACTGGAAGCACGCCCGTCGCATCCGGGTCTAGGGTTCCGGTGTGGCCGATTTTTTTCTGGTGCAGGATGCCGCGCAGCTTCGCAACCACGTCATGCGACGTAAATCCCGCCTCTTTCCATACGTTCAGAACTCCGTTTATCATGTTGTTTTGTCTCCCTCTTTTTCACAAGAAAACCGGGCGTGGATATATTTTCTGCGCCCGGCTGTTTCCTGTTTATGCTTCTTCCTCTGTCGTCTCTTCTTCCTCTTCTGCAAGAAGCTGTTTTTCGATATACAGAGTCAGATTGTTGATTACATCATACGGAGAACCTGACATCGTGCAGCCAGCCGCACGGATATGGCCGCCGCCGCCGAATACGGCTGCGATTTTGCTCACATCAACCAGCTCGTCGGAGCGGAGGCTTACTTTGAAGACCTGCGGCTCCAGCTCATACAGGAAGATCGCTACGTGAACGCCTTCTGTATTTTTTAACTGGCTGACAATGCCGTCCATATCTCCCGTTGTCAGGCCATAGAAGTCCATGACCTTCTTCCGCACGATACCGACAATACACTGCTTGTCGAGAAGCATGATGCTCTCTGTCAGCGTGCGTCCCATAATCTGGTTCTGTACGTATGTTTTCTTGAAGAATGCATCCTCGATGATTCTGGTAAACGGAACTCCCTTTTCCATCAGAGCGGCCGCAACCCGCATCGTATGCGGAGAGGTGCTGCTGTACTGGAATACGCCGGAATCGGTCACAATACCGGTGTACAGCGCCTCGGCGCACGGCTCGGAGATCTTTTCTTCCTCCAGAAGTCCGAACAGCACCTCGCAGGCAGAGCTTGCATCCGGCTCTACGTGATTGATTTCGCAATATTCTGTATTCGTCACATGGTGATCGATGCAGATCGTCTTTCCCGCTTTTGCAAGAAGCGGTACGGCAACGCCGATGCGCTCCTCGCTGGATACATCCAGAAGGACCACAAGGTCGTACGCTTTCTCTTCACAGCTTGTCTTTACCTCAGAAAAACCCGGAAGATAGGAAAATTCCGGCCGTGGATCCTCAAGATAGACATCTGCCTGAATCTCCGGCCGATTGTCGCGAAGATACTGGTATAATCCCAGGCAGGAACCGATGCAGTCACCGTCCGGACGAACGTGTCCGGCGATGGCCATGCAGGAGACTCCGTTTAGAATTTCATCAATTTTCTTCATTTTCCTCATCCTTTTTGTCTTCTTTGTGTGTTACTTCATCAATCAGTTTCGACATCGTAACGCCATATTCAATCGACTCATCCAGGACAAAGGTCAGCTCCGGTGTATTGCGGAGGTTAATGGTCTTGGCCAGCATACGGCGGATGAAGCCCTCCGCGCTCTTTAAGCCGCGGATGGTTTCTTTCTTCGCCTCATCATCGCCAAACACACTGATATATACTTTACACGTCTTCAGATCCGGCGCTACCTCTGCCGCTGTGACAGAGGTCATCATTCCGATGCGCGGATCCTTGATCTCGTTCCGGATGATGTTGGAAAGCTCTTTCTGTACTTCCCCGTTGATCCTGGTGTTTTTAATACTGTTTTTTCTCAACTTAATTCCTCATTTCTATCTCGGCACTTCTACCATGATATAAGCCTCGACCTGATCGAACTCCTGAAGATCGTTGAATCCTTCAAATACAAGACCGCACTCATAGCCGGAGCGCACTTCTTTGACATCGTCTTTGAAACGTTTGAGGGATGCCAGATTTCCTTCGAAGATCTGGTTTCCTTCGCGGCTGATTCGAACTTTGCAGCCTCTCTGGAACGTTCCGTCCAGTACATAGCTTCCGGCGATCGTTCCGACACCGGATGCCTTGAAGAGCTGACGTACCTCGGCATGGCCGATAACTTTCTCTTCGTAAACCGGCTCAAGCATACCCTTCATGGCTGCCTCAACATCCTCAATTGCCTGGTAGATGACACGGTACAGACGGATGTCTACGCCGTTCTGCTCTGCCATGGATTTTGCGTTCGCATCCGGGCGTACGTTAAATCCGATAATGATGGCGGAAGATGCGGTTGCCAGCATAACGTCGGACTCGTTGATCGCACCGACACCGCCGTGGATGACGCGTACGGCAACTTCCTCGTTGGAGAGTTTGACAAGACTCTGTTTTACTGCCTCGACAGATCCCTGTACATCGGCTTTGACAACGAGTGCCAGTTCTTTTAAGTTACCCTCCTGAATCTGGTTGAACAGATCATCCAGGGACATCTTCGCTTTTGTCTCCTCAAGCAGGTTCTTCTTGTTCTCTGCCACGAAGGTTGCTGCGAAGTTCTTTGCTTCTTTATCGTTATCGGTCTGAACGAGGATCTCTCCTGCGTTCGGAACATCGGAAAGTCCGAGAATCTCAACCGGAGTAGACGGGCCTGCCTCTTTGACGCGGCGTCCCTTATCATCCATCATCGCACGGACTTTACCGGAGCATGCGCCTGCTGCGATGTAATCGCCGACATGCAGGGTACCTTTCTGTACCAGAATGGTAGCAACCGGTCCTTTTCCTTTATCCAGCTCAGCCTCGATGACAAGACCTCTTGCTTTCCGGTTCGGGTTTGCTTTCAGCTCGAGCACTTCGGAAGTCAGAAGGATCATCTCAAGCAGATCGTCGATACCTTCGTTGTTCTTTGCAGATACCGGAACGAATACGGTGCTTCCGCCCCAGTCCTCCGGAATCAGTTCGTACTCGGAGAGCTCCTGTTTTACACGCTCTACGTTTGCGCCTGGTTTATCGATCTTATTGATCGCAACGATGATCTCAACGCCGGCTGCTTTTGCATGGTTGATTGCCTCAACGGTCTGCGGCATCACACCGTCGTCTGCTGCGACAACGAGAATGGCGATATCCGTTGCATTGGCTCCACGCATACGCATAGCGGTGAATGCCTCATGTCCCGGGGTATCGAGGAACGTAATCTTCTGTTTGTTGATCGAAACGGTGTATGCACCGATGTGCTGGGTAATACCGCCAGCCTCGCGGTCGGTGACATGGGTGTTCCGGATGCAGTCCAGAAGAGATGTTTTACCGTGGTCAACGTGTCCCATAACGCAGACTACCGGCGGACGCGGAACCATGTCTTTTTCATCCTCTTCGTCCTCTTTTAAGAGCTCTTCGATCACATCGACTTTCTCTTCCGGCTCAGCGATGATGTTATAATCAAGCGCGATTTCCTGTGCTTTTTCGAAATCGATCTCATGGTTTACGGTAACCATCGTTCCTTCCATGAACAGTTTCTTTACGATGACTGCCGGCTGCATTTTCATCTTCTCAGCCAGCTCGCGGATGGTCATTTTCTCCGGCAGGGTAATCTCCTTTACCTCATCTTTCGGAGCTTCCTGTTTCGGTTTGTTGACCGGTTTCTGGAGCGCTTTCGGGAGTCTGGACTGCTGATGATGTCCCTGGTTCGGACGGTTTCCGCCTCTTCCTCTGTCTTCACTGAATTTATTCTCTCTTAAAGAATCTTTGTTTTTGTCTTTTTCTTTTCTTCCTGTATCACGGCCTGGCTTCTTGATGCCAAGGCTCATTGTATCGCCTGCAGAGCTCTTATGCTCGGTTCTGCGGCGGTCTCCTCCCGGACGGCGGTTCTGATTCTGGGAATCATCATCCTTTCCTGCGAACGGTCTTCCGCCATTATTTCCCGGTCTGCCTCCGTTTGGACGTGCGGAACGCTCACCGAATGGTCTTCCGCTTCTCTCACCGTTTCCGCTTCTTCCGCCGTTATTGCGGTCTCCTCCCGGACGGTCTCCGCTGCGGTTCGGGCGGTCTCCATTGTTTCCGCCGAAGCGGCGTTCTCCCTGCGGACGGTCTCCGCTGCGGTTCGGGCGGTCTCCGTTATTGTTGAAACGGCGCTCTCCCTGCGGACGGTCTCCATTGCGGTTCGGGCGGTCTCCGTTATTGTTGAAACGGCGCTCTCCCTGCGGACGGTCTCCATTGCGGTTCGGACGATCTCCATTTCCGCCGTTTCCGTTTCCACGGTTCGGACGGTCCTCGCTTCTTCCGTTTCCATTGCGGTTTCCTTCCGGACGGCCGTTTCCGCGGGACGGACGGTCTTTTTTCTGTCCCTGGTTCTTCGTGAACTCTTTTGCTTCTTTACTTGTTGCGTTCTGCGGACGCACAACGGAAATAATTTTCTTTTTCTTCGGTTTTGCCTGCTCTTCCGGTTTCTTCATTTCCATGTTTTCTGTATCTTTCTTTTCCAATGATCTTTTCTCCTCTTTCTGCGGTTTTCGTGTTTCCTGCATCCATCCACCGACCTTTCCGGCCTTACGCCTTACGCTTCTGCCAACAATGCTGCTATTTTTTCTGCAAAATGCGCTTCACATACGGCAAGGGAAGAACGGTATTCTCTTCCGATGGCTCTTCCAAGCTGCTCTTTGTCCCCAAAAAGAATGCATGGCACTTTATAGTATGCACACATATTGCGAAATTTCTTCTGTGTATTGGCCGACGCCGTTTCCGCCAGAATGACAAGGTATGCGCTGCCGCTCTTTACGGCCTGCTCGGTCGCAAATTCGCCGCTCGATACCTTACCCGCCTTCATGGCAAGGCCCAGCATGGATAATCCTTTACTTTGACTGTTCAATCTTCGCAAATGCCTCCTTTAACTGCTCATAAACCTCTGATGGAATTTCTGCCTTCAGAGAACGGGAAAGTCCTTTGTTTTTCATTGCTTTCCCCAGACATTCCAGAGAGCAGACATAAGCACCGCGTCCGTTCATTCTTCCGGTTGTGTCTGGAATAATCGTTCCTTCGGTGGTTTTCACCACGCGGATCATTTCTTTTTTGTTTTTCATTTCATTGCAGCCAATGCATTTACGCAGCGGCACTTTACGAACTGTACTCAAATGCTCATCCCGCCTTTGTTTTTATTTTAATTACTCTTCGTCTCCGGCTTTCTCTGCTGTTTCTACATCATTCTCGTTGAAGTCTTCTTCTGCAGAGATGGCTTCCTCCTCTGCTGCGGACTCATCGTAATTGCCCTCTTCCTCGTATTCCTCTTCTTCTACGTAGTCGAAGTCTCCTGCCTCGCGTGCCTGGGTCTCGCTCTTGATGTCGATCTTGAACCCGGTCAGACGTGCGGCAAGTCTTGCGTTCTGTCCCTCTTTACCGATGGCAAGGGAAAGCTGGTAATCCGGAACGATCACTTTTGCGGTCTTCTCATCCGGGTCTGCCATAACGGAGATAACTTTTGCCGGGCTAAGTGCGTTCTCGATCAGGAGTGCCGGGTTCTCATCCCATGTGATGATGTCGATCTTCTCGCCGTTCAGCTCGTTGACAACCGCGTTGACACGGCTTCCGTTCATACCAACGCATGCGCCGACTGCATCGACATTCGGATCGTTGGACCATACTGCCATTTTTGTACGGCTTCCCGCCTCACGGGCAATGCTCTTGATCTCTACGATGCCTTCCGCAACCTCGGAAACCTCAGACTCAAAGAGACGTTTTACGAGTTCCGGATGGGTACGGGATACCATAACCTTCGGTCCCTTGGTTGTATTCTTTACTTCCAGAACGTATACTTTCACACGCTGGGTCGGCTCAAATTTCTCGCCTTTGACCTGCTCGTTCTCGGTCAGCAGAGCGTCTACCTTACCGAGGTTGATGCTGACGTTGCGTCCTACATAGCGCTGTACCACACCGGTAACCACATCGTGCTCTTTCTCGAAGTACTGATCAAACAAAACTTTACGCTCTTCCTCACGGATCTTCTGAAGAATGACGTTTTTGGCATTCTGGGTTGCAATACGGCCGAACTCTTTGGATTTGATTTCTACCGGAACAATATCGCCGAGTTCATAGCGGGAGTCTGCACGTTTTGCATCGGAAAGGGCGATCTCCATGATCGGATCCTGTACCAGATCAACAACGGTTTTCTCTGCTACGACTTTGAAATCACCAGTCTGGGCGTTGATGCTTACCTTTACATTATCTGCTTTGCCAAAATGGTTTTTACAGGCCTGGATCAGCGACTGCTCAATTGCCTCAAGCAGGGTATCTTTGCTGATATTCTTCTCTTTCTCAAGAACTTCAAGGGCCTCCATTAATTCTGTATTCATTTTTCTCTTTTCCTCCTGTATCTGCGTCTGTTTAGAAATCAAATGCTAAACGGATCAATGCAATATCGCTTTTCTGGAAGACGCGCTCTGTTCCGTCCTCCTCCTCAATGGTCACACTGTTATCATCATATGCGGTGAGTATTCCGTAAAATTCCCGGTTTCTCTCGATCGCACGGTATGTCCGGATTTCCAGTTCTTTTCCCATGCTTCTCTTGTAGTCCTTCTCTTTTTTCAACGGACGTCCAAGACCCGGGGAGCTGACCTCCATGATATAGGCGTCATCGATAAAGTCCTCTGCGTCCAGCCGGTCAGAAAATGCACGGCTGACGATTTCGCAGTCATCTACGGTAATTCCGCCTTCTTTGTCGATGTAAGCACGCAGGTACCAGGTACCGCCCTCTTTGACATACTCCACATCCACCAGTTCAAAACCATTGGCTTCTACAATCGGAGTGATCAGTTCTTCTGCCTTCTGTTCGTATTCTTCTCTTCTGCTCAAATCCTCACCACCTTTTTGATTCAGGGAAACTTTCGAAAAATTCTTTCATTTCCCTGTACACAAGAAAGAGTGGACGAAATCGTCCACTCCTTAACAGTCACTTATTAACAGCTTTACTATAGCACCTTTTCCGTGCAATTGCAAGGGTTAATTTTCAAAATATCCTTTATTTATCGCCTTTTCCGGCTTTTTTGTTCGCCGGTTCCGGGCAGATGTGGACATCGAGCTGGTTATACGGGATGGAAATTCCCGCCGCGTCAAACTCTTCTTTGATGCGCTCATTCATTTTCCATTTGACCGGCCAGTAATTTTCCGTTGCGACCCAGGCGCGCAGACCGACCGTGATCGCGCTCTCGCCCAGCTCATCTACGAAAAACTGCTGCTCCTCCGACTGAAAATGCGGCTCCTCCTCAACGAGGCGGCGCAGGATGTCCTTCGCTTTTCTGATATCGGACTCATAAGAAATGCCGACTTTGATTTCCAGCTTTCTGCGGTCCATTGCCGTCACGTTGATGATGGTGTGATTCGTAAGATTGGCGTTCGGGATCATGATGGTACGGTTGTCGATGCTGTTGATTGTCGTGTAATACATCTCAATCTTCTTAACCGTTCCCTCCTGACCTTCGCCCGGAAAAATGATGTAGTCACCGACCTTAAATGGTTTCAGCAGCAGAATCATCACGCCGCCTGCAAAGTTTGAGAGGCCGCCCTGCAGTGCCAGGGATACGGCAACGCCGGCGGAGGCGATGGCCGCCGCGATCGACGCTTCGGACACAATGCCGAGCTGAACGATGATTGTCAGCACCAGCAGCGTGTTCAGACTGTATTTCACCATGGAAACGGTAAAACTGACCACAGCCTCCTCCGTGTTAAAACGCCGCATATTTTTTCGAATCAGCCCGCAGAGCCACAGGATCAGTTTGCGTGCAACCAGAAAAAGGATTACCGCAAACACGATCTTCAGCACCAGATCGGCAGTCGAGGAGGCTTTGTCGATCCAGTATTCATAGACGCGTTCTGCCGCTGTCAGATTCACCATGTGTTATCTCTCCTCTGTCTCGAATTTTCTCTGCAGCTCCTCGCCGAGTTCACTCATGCCTGTGCTTTTTTTCGTTTTTGTCTCTGGTTTTGCCTCTGATTTTGCTTCCGACTTGGTTTCCGGCTTTGTTTCCGGCTTTGTAGCCGGCTTCTTTTCCGGATCGGCGGCTGCGCGGTATTTTTCCACGGCTTTTGCTGCCTCTGCCGCTGCGGATTTTCCGGCTTTCACCAGCTTGTCCACCGTCTGCTCTACCGTTTTCACCGGTTTGCTGTCGATCGCCTGCTTTACGGCTTTCTCCACCTTCTCTGTCGCAGTCGTAGTTCCCTGCTTTTTCTCTGCGGTTTTCACCGTTTTTTCCGATACCTTTTTCTCTGCTTTTTGGGCAGTCTTTGTTGTTTTCTTTGCTTTTACTGCTTCTTCCGTTTTTCCAGCCGGTTTTCCCTTCTTTCCGGTTTTCTTCTCTGCTGCCGCTTTCGCTGCAGTTTTTGCCTTTGCGCTCTTATTGCTTGCAGCGCCCGTCTCCGGCTTCGTATAAGAAAATACCTGAACAGAAAGCGGTGCGAGTTTTACGGTAATCGAATTTTTCCGCTCGTCGCACTCTGTTTTTTTCGACATTTTCACGCGTGGATTTCCGACGCCTGTTCCGCCATAGCTTTCCGCATCGCTGTTGAACATCTCTTTGTACTTTCCTGGATACGGCACACCAATGCGGAAATCATCGTACTCGACATTCGAGAAGTTGCATACGACAAGCAGCGTATCTTCTTTCTTCCTTGTTCTGCGAAGGAAGATCAGAAGATTCTTCTCCCACTCCATGCCATTGATCCATTCAAAGCCCTCCGGCTTTTCGTCAAGCTGATACAGTGCCGGATTTGCCTTGTAAAACGCATGCAGTGCTGCCATATAGTTCTTTAACTGCAGATGCTCCTTGTCCTCAAGAAGCTCCCAGGACAGGGGCTGTTTCTCATTCCACTCTTTTTCCTGTCCGAATTCCTGTCCCATAAACAGAAGCTTCTTTCCGGGATGCACCATCTGATAAGCGTACGCCAGACGAAGATTTGCCATTTTCTGCTCCGGTGTACCCGGCATTTTGGTATACATGGATCCCTTCAGATGAACCACTTCATCGTGCGACAGACTCAGCATGAATTTCTCCGAGTATGCATATACCATAGAAAAAGTCAGCTGATCGTGATGTGCCCCGCGGTATACCGGATCGTTTTTCATATATTCCGTAAAATCATTCATCCAGCCCATGTTCCACTTGTAGTCGAAGCCAAGTCCTTCATCGTCGAGTTCTCCCGTCACCTTCGGCCATGCGGTCGATTCCTCTGCGATAAGAAGCGCATCCGGGAACTCTTTTTTGAAGATGGAGTTCAGATGTTTTAAAAATTCGATTGCCTCAAGGTTCTCATTTCCGCCGTAGATATTTGCGACCCACTCCCCGTCCTGCTTGCCATAATCAAGATACAGCATCGATGCAACCGCATCCATACGGATTCCGTCGGCATGGTACTCTTTTGCCCAGAAAAGCGCATTGGCGATCAGGAAGTTCTTTACTTCCGGTCTGCCGTAATTGTAAATCAGCGTTCCCCAGTGTGGATGGGATCCCTGTCTCGGGTCAAAATGCTCGTACAGACACGTTCCGTCAAACGCAGAAAGTCCGAAGGTATCGCGCGGGAAGTGTGCCGGTACCCAGTCGAGAATAACACCAATGTCGTTCTGGTGCATCGTATCCATAAAATAGCGGAAGTCATCCGGCGTTCCGTATCGTGCTGTCGGTGCGTAATAGCCCGTTACCTGATAACCCCAGGATTCATCGAGCGGATGCTCCATCACCGGCATCAGCTCAACATGGGTGTAGCCGAGCTCTTTCACATAAGAAGCCAGCATCGGAGCGATCTCACGGTAGTTATAAAATTCACGGCCATCGTCCGGTTTTTTCCAGGAGCCAAGATGCACTTCATAAACAGAAATCGGCGCTTTGTCGCCCTGTGTGACACCACGCTTCTTCATCCAGTTCTCATCCTGCCAGGCATATTTTCCAAGATCAACCACAACACTCGCATTGTTCGGACGCAGCTGTGCTGCATTCGCGTATGGATCCGATTTCAGATACGTCAGACCGCCCTTTGCCTTGATTTCATATTTATAGATGTCGCCCGCACGAACACCGGGGATAAAGAGCTCGTAGATTCCGGACTCCAGAAGATTCATCTGATATGCTCTTCCGTCCCAGTTATTGAAATTTCCGACAACACTGACACGGATCGCATTTGGTGCCCAGACAGCGAAGTAAACACCGCTGACGCCGTCAATTTTGACCGGGTGTGCACCCAGCTTCTCATAGATGGAATAACAGATGCCGTTTTCAAACTGTTTCTGTTCCTGCTCGGTGAACTGCATCGGATAGGCGTACGGATCGTAATGCTCCATCTGGTTTCCGTCGCCGTCCCAGTAGATCAGCGTATAGGACGGAATTTTCTTTCCCGGAAGCAGAACAGCGAAAAATCCTGCTTCATCCTCGCAGACCATTTCAGTCTGTTTTCCGTCGCGAATCGTATGTACGGCTGCACGGGTTGCACCCGGGAAAAACGCCTGAATCAAAATACCATCCTCCGTTACGCGCGGTCCCAAGATGTCTCTTGGATGATTTTCCTCGGAATAGACCACGGCTTCTATTTCCGCCCAATCCATATAATCGTATAATTTTTCTTCCATTTTCAAAATTATAACCCCTCCTTTTTTATTTTACGTGCTCTCGCTGCTGCTTCCCCCATACAAAATCGCATAAAAAAGCACTCATTCATGCCAGAGCGTGTTTGAAAAAAGCTTTTCGTGAGCTGCGAGTCCCATTTTCAGCCCAAACGGTCTGCAGCAACCGGATAAGGTCAAAACAGATCGCGAAGTGGGGCTTGCAGATTGTGGAAATGATTTTTCAAACTCTGATTTTATTCTACCATCCTAACCGCGATTGTACAATGCAAATCTGGTTTGTTTTTTATTCATTTCCTACGATTACGGCAAGATCTTCATCTGTCGTCTGCATCTCATCGTCCTCAAACCAGATACTGTAAATGTTCTGTGAAGTCAGTGTTTCCAGGGACTCTCTGGAAAGCGATTCGGCCTGATAATCAGAAAATGCTGCAAGCAGCGTATTGGCACAGCCATATTCACCGGAATAG
Organism: Blautia sp. AM42-2; assembly: GCF_003480245.1. Taxonomy (NCBI): domain Bacteria; kingdom Bacillati; phylum Bacillota; class Clostridia; order Lachnospirales; family Lachnospiraceae; genus Blautia; species Blautia sp. AM42-2. The sequence goes on along the minus strand of NZ_QUIM01000017.1, from coordinate 19,128 downwards.
ACGATCAGTTCGGATGCTGCTGTGTGGTCTTTTCCGTCTGCCGCGCTAAGATACGGCGTGCACATCGTTTTGTCCTGATACTGATAATAGCGGTACGCATCCGGGCTGCCCGCCTGGTAAGCGTGGAAAAACACGATGCTTTTCGGTCCTTCATACGTCATTGTTCCATATGACTGGATTTCGTTCCCGGAAAGATGATACAGCGGATACCGGTACTCTTTTTCTCCCGTTTCATCGAGACAGCGCACGAAACCGTCCTTACTGGAAATAATGCCGAGCTGATAGCCCTCGCCGCGGATCGTGTCCGCCAGATAGTCAATCAAAAAAGCATTTTTCATCCAGAAAAAGTCGAGATACGCCGTGTAGCCCATCTCTGCGGCATATGCCTGATACGCATCCGACACATGCAGGCAGACCTGGTTTTCTCCCGGGAATTCCATGGAAATGTCATCCGGGTTCTGCGCAAAGGCTGCGACGGCTGCCGCTTCCTCTGCCGCATCATCATCCTTCTCCGGATCGAACTGTGCTGCGACCGCATCATCATTGCTCATGCAGAGATTTTCCAGTGACGCGTACAGCGGTCCCAGATAGATTTCCCGGCAGTTGGCATCGGATACTTTTTTCAGGGCATCGTACAAAACCGGATCTACCGTCATCACTTCGTTTGGATGCTGGTTGATATCGTACAGGTTTGTCACATCATCGAAACTCTCGTCGATATTGAAAAGCCGGTAGCCCTTCACCGCCGCATCGGTATAAATCAGCGAGAGTGCCTTTGCCTCCCCACCCGCCGATACGCCGCCTGCACCGACATTATATTTCAGTGTGAAATCCTCGCTGCAGTTCAGCTCCGAGCCCGCCTTCACGCTGATTTCGCGCCAGCCGGAATCGCCGCGCAGAAAATTCATAAAACCATACACCAGAAAACCGGATCCGATCGCCAGAAACAGTACCACAAGCACGATGCGCCGTCCGACATTCTTTTCAGAGAGCTGAACTTTCTGCACCGGCTTCGGCTGCCGTCTGTTTGGATCTTTTACTGTTCTTCCCATTCTTTTACTCCTCTTACTTTAAGTTCTCCCCTTCATTCGCACTGTGTTTTATTGTCCCAGAAAATATGTTTCCCGTCAAGTAAAACGGCACAAAAAAGCAGCGCCGGAATCAAAAGACTTTCGATTCTGACACTGCTTTGCTTTTCACAGTCTGCTATAGGACAACCAATATCAATGCAATGATAAAGATCAGGAGAATCACGGCCAGTACGGCGAATCCGTACAGCGCGCCCTGCTTACATGCTTTATAGTTGTGATAGTACTGTTTCTTTTTGTATACCATTGCTGCGATAATACCGATGATCGGGAAGAAGAACGACAGCACTTTGTACCAGATGCTTCCGGTATCGTGAAGCGGAGTTTTCAGGAACTCATCTTCTGCCTTGGAAAGATGAACCTCGTGGTTCTCCTCTTTTACTTTCTCGCCAGGCTTTCTGATGGTGATCGGCTGCAGCGGCTCTCCCTTTTCACGGAGTGCCTTGTACTCTTCGATCTCTTTCTTGTTTCCGTATACAAAGTGGTTGTGTCCGATATCCACGAACTCCGGTTTGTCCACGGAATAATCGTGAATGGACGGATCGTAGGTGTACAGCACTTTGTTCTTCTCAAGCTGCGGATCCGGAATCGGAATCGCAGAAATCAGAGAATGCGTGTATGGGTGCAGCGGGAAGTTAAACAGCTCCTCTGCATCCGCAACCTCTACGATATTTCCTTTGTAGATAACACCGATACGGTCGGAAATGAACCGTACGATGGAAAGGTCATGGGCGATAAACAGATAAGTAACCTGTTTTTCTCTCTGGAATTTTTTCAGCAGATTGAGGACCTGGGCACGGATCGATACGTCCAGTGCGGAGATCGGCTCATCGGCTACAACCAGCTCCGGCTCCATAACCATGGCACGGGCCAGACCGATACGCTGGCGCTGTCCGCCGGAGAACTCATGTGGGTAACGGGTCAGGTGCTCCGGCAGAAGACCAACTTCGTTGATCATGTTCTCTACCTTTTTCACACGGTCTGCCTCGTTCTCGTACAGATGGAAGTTGTAAAGACCCTCGGATACGATGTAATCGACCGTCGCACGCTCATTTAACGATGCGGCAGGATCCTGGAATACCATCTGAATGTTTCGGATAACCTCCCGGTCCAGGGAATGCGGAATCTTGCCGGAAATTTTAACACCCTTGTACAGGATCTCTCCTGCGGAACACGGGTTGACACGAATGACCGCACGGCCGATCGTGGTCTTTCCGGAACCGGACTCGCCTACGAGGGAGAAGGTTTCTCCCTTGTAGATGTCAAAAGAAGCATTTTTTACCGCTTTGACTGCGTCATCGCCCTTGCCGAAAGTGATATCTACATTTTTTACCTGCAGTAAGATTTCTCTTCCATTTTCGTCAATCGGACCATGCTCCGGCAGATGCGAAACAGTGGTCTTGCTTTCCTGCTTTGTAGACACTTTCAAACTCTCCTATAAGTTGTATGCTTTTAATAATTTTTCGTGAATATTCTGAATTGCCTCCGGCTTCTCCGTCTTCGGTGCTCTCGGATCCAGCAGCCAGGTTTTGGCGTAATGGGTATCCGTTACTTTGAACATCGGCGGCTCTTCCAGTGTGTCGATTTTCAGACAGTACTGGTTACGCGGTGCGAACGGGTCTCCGATAATCTTGTTGTACAGAGACGGCGGGGTACCGGTAATCGAGAACAGCTTTGTATTCCGCTCCGCAAGCTGCGGCAGGGAAGAAAGCAGTGCCCAGGTGTACGGATGGCGCGGGTCGTAGAACAGCTCTTCTACATTCGCAAACTCGATGATCTGTCCTGCGTACAGAACGGCAACACGGTCAGCGATATTCGCTACGACACCAAGGTCGTGGGTAATAAACACGATGGTATAGTTGTACTCTTTCTGAAGGTCCTTGATCAGCTTCAGGATCTGCGCCTGAATCGTAACATCCAGCGCAGTTGTCGGCTCATCGCAGATGAGGATCTTCGGACGGCAGGAAAGTGCAATCGCAATAACGATACGCTGTCTCATACCGCCGGAATACTGGAACGGATAATCATCGAAACGCTGCTCTGCGTTCGGAATACCAACCTTTTCCATCAGCTCAAGCGCCTGTGCCCTTGCTTCCACTTCGCTGACATGCTGATGCTTCATGATAACAGACGTAATCTGTTTTCCGATTGTGATGATCGGGTTCAGGGAAGTCATCGGATCCTGGAATACGGTTGCAATTTTCTTACCGCGGATCTGACCCCAGTCATTCGGATCCTGGATTTTTGCCAGATTGATGATACAGGTTCCATGAAGCTGCTCCGGTGTCTCATCCAGATAGCGTACGCGGAAGGTAGCCTGGTCAAAAACGCCGTTTCGCTTCTGCTCATCGTTCAGATCCACACCGCGCTCCATTGCAGCTTTGAATGCCTCGTGCAGCTTTTTGATCATGCGGACTTTTTTGCGCAGTTTGTAACGTCCAACGGAAAGATAGATCTCTTTGGCAAGAATCTCATTTCTCTTTCTTGTCTCGTCCGTAATTTCTTTTGCTGTCAGGCCGGCATACTCTTTTTTGTACTCTGCCATCTTTGCATCATACGCCTGATTGTAGGCCGTATCGTTCATGGCAGCCTGTTTGTGTGCCTTGATTTTTTCTTCTTTTGCTTTCTGCAGAGCCTTAATCTCTCCATCCAGTCTGGAAATCTCCGCGGATGTCTCTTTGATTTTCGCTTTTTCTTTGGAAGTATCGAGTGTCTGCTTATAGTTGAAAAGTTCGGTTCTCTTTATTACAAGTTCCTTGATTTCAGCATCTGCTTTCTCACGCTCTTCCTCGCTCAGCGTCATTTTTTCTTCTTTTTCCTGCTCCAGCGCCTTCATTTTCAGGAATACTTCTGAACCATATTCCAGTTTGGAATACTCATTCAGTTTTTCCCAGGTGGATGCGATGGTCTTTTTCGCATAAGAGTTCAGCGGCACAACGGTATCGCTCAGCTCGGCATCGTTGAAAATGATATCTCCCTGGTCAATGAAGCCGTTGCTGTCCAGCATGCCCGCAAACGCTTTTGTGAATACGGATTTACCGGCACCGGACTCTCCTACGATAGCAATGGACTCATTCTCGTAAATATCCAGCGTTACGCCCCGGATTGCCGTCAGGATACGGCCGCGGACACGGAATTTTACCTGTAAGTCCTTAATCGATAATAATACTTTTTTATCTTCCATGCGGCTTTCCTTCCTACATATGTGTTCTCGGGTCGGACGCATCTCCAAGGTTCTGTCCAACTACATATAATACTACGGTGATGATTGAAGCGACAACAACCGGACTCCAGAACTCGAATCCCCATCCCGGTGTCAGCATGGCACCCTCAGCCTCATAGATCAGTCTTCCCAGAGACATGTCAGAAAGTCCCATACCGATGTAAGCCAGGAACACCTCGTAAGAGATGTAGGACGGAATCTCAGTTGCCGCCAGAGTAACAATGACAGATGTCATAAACGGAAGAATATTCTTCATCGCAATGCGGAAAATAGAGGTTCCGAGACATTTTGATGCCAGATTATACTCTCTGTCACGGATGATAACGACCTGTGTACGGATAAAATACGCTATGGCGAGCCATCCGGTAACGGTCAGTGCAAATACCATAGTCCAGAAGCTCGGAGAAAAGATAAGCACCAGGACGGAGATCAGAAGTACATACGGAATATTTCCGATGATGTTGTAAACCTCCATCATGAAGACATCAACCTTCTTCGAAAATCCCCAGACAGATCCGACAATCACACCAATCGAAAGGTTGATGAGCGCACAGATAAATGCCAGGGAAACTGAAATTCTGGAACCAAACCAGACAGCATCAAAGGTTGACTGTCCGGAAGCACCGGATCCTAAAATCCAGTGAATATTGAATCCAAGCTGCTGCAAGGCTTTGCTTGGAGACAGATGTTTTGTCGCGCCGTTCATCAGATTGGCGAAACGGTCGTACTCCACAAAGAGCGGATACACATACGTCATCAGCAGAATCACACCCAGGAGGCAAAGTACGGCAATGTTGATTTTTTTCTTAAAAAATACGCGGAACACGGAATGCCAGTAGGAATATCTCGGAGCCGTAATTTTCTCAGACTCCAAACTGCTGTTATCTACAGGAGAAAACAGTTCTTCCTCAGACAGACCGAATTTATCTAAATCATAATTCATAAGTCCCTACCTGTCTTTCGTTGAGAATGAGATTCGCGGATCCACCATGGACATCAAAACATCGCCCAGGATGATGGAAATAACGGAGAGCACTGCGTAGAACAGTGTAACACCTACAATAACACCATTGTCATATTTGCTGATTGCTTCCGTCAGCAGATTACCGGCACCAGGTACTACGTACACACGCTCGGTGATGATGGCTCCGGTCAGTGCGAACAGTACGCTCGCCGGAACACCCTGCACAATCGGAATCGCTGCATTCTTCAAAATGTGTTTCGTAAAGATTTCTCCCTCTGTCAGACCACCGGATCTTGCGAATTTTACGTAATCGGAGTTCATCTGGTCGATCATGTATCGACGCAGCCATTTCATCAGGTTTGCCACCTGCGGCAGTGCCAGGGAAACGATCGGCAGAATATACATCAGCTTGCTCTTCGAATCCATGTCAAAGGTGGTCGGCAGACCCATTTTTCCTCCGATTGCCTTAAACAGGAAGATATAGGCCAGTGAAGGTACTGCTATAATAAATACAATATAGATGGTTCCAAGCTGGTCAACCAGTTTGTCTTTCTTTCTCGCCATCAGAATGCCAAGCGGCACTGCGATGAGATAGGAAAGAATTACGGCAATGATACCGATTACAAAGGAATAGCCGATTTTTGATTTACCACTCTTAACTGTATCCACGTTGGTATAGTCATCTGCGAACCGATCGGAATGAACAGCGCTTGCATCCTGAGATTCGTTCATATACGTTGCGCTGTGCAGATCGTCTGCACTGTATTCCACCAGACCGCTTGGATAGGTAATCTCCGATTTTACGTAGGATCCCTGTGCGCGGGTCATGGTCAGTGCTACATCCACACCCTCATTTACGGAATAGGACTTTCCTAAATTTATGGTGATTATATTCTGATGGAAATATGGGAATTTTGAGTCAAAGTACATCAGGTACTTGTGTGTTGTGCCATTTCCCATGATGGCCGGTGAAAATTTCTTTCCCCCATATACCGGATCGTGTAAGGTAAATGTAATCCCCCTCTTACCTTCTACCTTTGCAGCATCGTGAATGCTGTCGATGTCAATCAAACCGGAAAAATATTTTCCGAGACGCGTTGCAAGCGGAATATCCTTGTACGCAAACAGCTGCTGCTGTCCGCCGTTGGCATATTTTTTCTTGCCCATCATGATCGCGTCGTATCTTCTTACGGTGTAACCTTTTGCTTTATAATAAGCTGTAAATTCCTTTACATATTCAGATACCAGTTCTGAATCCTGGTCTTTCGTTCTTCCGAATGCTACTGCTTTGGATCTCGTATCCTCGTCAATTTCGCCTTTTGCTTTGAGAGCGTTCAAATAATCTGCATAGGTTACATAATCAAGATATCCGTATGTCTCCCACTTCTGATATTTGTACACCTTTTTCTGGTTATTGCTCTGATGGGAATAGGTGGCGTCCTGTGCGAAAATCAGATTTCGGTCCATCAGAGAATAGATCATAGTCATAACGCATCCAACGACGATTATTACGGAAACAAGGCCATGCAACAAACGCTTAAAAAGATATTTTGTCATATTCTCTCATTCCTTAACACAATATGACAGGGGAATGGCTTTTTTTGTCCCCATCCCCCTGCCGGTTTATTCATTGGCTTTCAACTGTTCTGGTCTTTCCAATTTTACCTTTTCAAAAATTAGAAGATACCGAAACATTTGGTCATGTATCCTTCATAGTCCGGAAGCATGGTATCCAGATAAGAGCACGGATCACCAAAGTCCGGACTCCATCCGGAGACATCATATACGTCGTAGTTTTGTTCATAACCATAGTTTACATAGTATCCTGCATAGTACCATCCATCCATGTCTACGGCATCAACCAGATTGATCACAACTTTTCCGCCAAGGGCAGCCTCTACTGATTTCTTGTAGGAGTTTGCTTTGTTGGTGTAAACTTCTACTGCAGACGGATATGGATACTCAATCTGGATCGGGTTGCTCTCATCGATGGTGATGCCTTCTTCTGCGAGCTCCTCGATTGCGGTATTCAGTTCTTCTACTGCGTTTTCCGGATTGTACCATCCATCAAAACCATCGCTGGTCTTGTTTTCGGCATCCCATACTTTGATCTTCACGCCATCGGCGTCGATCTGTTTCTGTACGATTTCACCATAGTAGGTGCCTGCCGGGAAGGTTGTGTCGGTTCCGTTGATCTGAATGGTAGTGTCTTTTGACAGGCTTACGAAATATCCCGGGGTAAAGGTATTTCTAAGAGAAGTATATTTCAGATCCTCGCCAACCTGCTGTGCATTGTAAGCGCCACGATCTGCCGCAAAGCTGATCGCTCTTCTGAAGTGAACGTTCTGCAGCGCTTTGTTTGTTCTCTGGATTTCTTCGTCAGACTTTGTAGTCTTTGCTGTTGTTCCGTCGTTGGCATTTGCAGTCGCAGTACGGTTGATATTGTAAAATCCCATGTAGGAAGTAGCGTCGGTATCTGAGACTACTGCGTACTGGTCGTACAGACCTTCGGATTTTGCTGTCTCCATGGTGGAGGTGTTCAGGTTTACATAGTCAACGGTACCTGCTTTTGCATCTGTGTACATTTTGGTAACATCAGACTGGTCATTGTACAGCCAGGTCAGGGTTTTAATGTTTACGTTGTCTTTGTTCCAGTAAGAATCGCTCAGTTTAAATACGATGGTATTTTTAGCTGTAGCGTTGGTTACCAGGTACGGTCCGCAGTATGCGATCGAGTTGGAATCTTTTCCATACTGATAATCTGCTGCGGAGGAATCATACTCAGCACCAAATTTACCGCCCTGGGACTGATAGTAGCTTCTGCTCATCGGCATGAAGATGGTGTAACCGAGCATAGTCTCGAAGTAGCTGCATGGCTCCTCAAGTGTGTACTCTACGGTATAATCATCTACTGCTTTCACACCAACCTCGTCGAAATCGGTAATTTCGCCGCTGATGTACTGGGATACGTTTTTGATCACGCCCTGTACCAGGTACTCCAGACCGCCCTGTGCATCACACATGTGCTGCATTCCGGCCACGAAGTCATCTGCTTTTACAGTATCCACTTCACGTCCCTGGGAATCAGTCCATTTTACATCTTTACGAAGGTGGAAGGTATAGGTCAGTCCGTCATCGGATACTTCATAGGATTCTGCCAGTGCCGGCTGCAGAGTTCCCTCTACATCGTACTCCATCAGTCCGTCGTAAGTATTGATGATCGCATCGTTATCTGCCGCACGGGAAGTTGCAAGTCCGTCCCATGTTACCGGATCGCTCGAATACGGCATGGAGAAGCTGTCTTTTAAGGTGTAGCCTTTTCCTGCCAGATATTCTTTTACCCAGCTCTCATAGGTTCCTGTTCCTTTGAGCTCATCCCATTTTGCTCTCATCTCGTTGTAATCTTCTGCTTTGATAAAGTCAGTTGTTACAACATACTGATGATAACGGTCCGTATCGCTTCCCCAAAGGGTATAGTCCTTAGTGTGCGGAGCCATTCTGTACATAGCGTACATACCACCTTTTGAGATGAGCGGGTACATCATGGCAGACTCCATCAGTTTTCCCTCGGCAACTGCCATCAGGGCATATCTCTCATCCACCGTTTCTGCTTCCTTGGCAGTAGCAAGTGCATCGTTGAAATCGCCCAGTGCCTCATTATAGAGCTCTGTGCTGGTCTCATCGTATCCTTCCGGCATTTCGGATTCCTCTGCCTCGGCTTCACTCTCACTGCTTGCAGATGCGCTTGCATCACTTTCGGAAGACGCGCTGCTGCTTACGCTTACACTCTCATCTGCCGGATCAGAACTTCCGCTGCCGGAATTTCCGCAGGCAACCAGGCTTGCAGCCATACTCATAACAAGTAATGCGCTTACAATTTTTCTTTTCATAATTCTTCCTAACTCCTTTCATGGATTCGCGTTGTTTTTGCATCATCCGGATATTTGCCGGGACGGCTTCGCCATTCCACCGTTTTTCATTTTGGCACTTTACCACATCAAAACGAAGAGTACAAAAAGGAGATGCGTCCAACAAGATTTGTTTTCTTCATCCCTCATGCCCGTACATTTGTCCGTTTGTCCAAAAACAACTGCGTTCATTATAACCAGAACTCTCTCTGTTTGTCAATATCCGATGCAGGAGAAAAGTGTATAAACTGCATTTAAAGTCATCAAAATCCTCTATTTTCCTCTTTTTGGGTATTGTTCTGATGCTGTTTTTCTATTTTCCTGTATTCTTCGGTTTTATAACAAAAAAAGATTACACAAATAATTGTTTCTTTCCATTTGCGTTCTGCAGTACTGTCTTTTTATTTCTGAAAAATGTGTTTCTTCCTATTAAATGCGTTTTACTTTTTGTCTTCGACAGTCTCCGGACTATTGACAGCAAAAAAAAATCCTGCTAATATTAGTTCTAATAAGGAACCAGTGCAGTACACGGAAAACAGGCACCGCACGCGGCGTCTCTGATATCCTTGTCGGATACAGCAGACGCTTTTTTGCTTTCCTGTGTATCATCACTTCTGCATCCGTATCCGCACGAAAAGAAAAAGGAGACTTCTTTTATGTATCTTTATAATTCTGCAACCCATAAAAAAGCTGAATTCCAGACACACACACCGGGCCGTGTAGAAATGTACACCTGCGGACCTACCGTTTATCATTTTGCGCACATCGGAAATCTGCGCAGTTATATTATGGAGGACGTTCTTGAAAAGGCACTCCGCTATGAAGGCTACGACGTCAACCGTGTCATGAACATTACCGACGTCGGCCATTTAAGCTCCGATGCGGACACCGGTGAGGACAAGATGGTCAAAGGTGCCAAGCGCGAGCATAAAACAGTCATGGAAATCGCACAGTATTACACCGATGCATTCTTTGCGGATTGCAAAAAGCTGAATATCAAGCGCCCGGATGTCGTACAGCCGGCGACCGGATGCATTGACGAATATATTAAAATCATTGAAAAACTGATGGACACCGGCTACGCTTACTTTGCCGGCGGAAATGTTTACTTTGACACCAGCCGTCTTGACCACTACTATGTATTCAACGACCACGACGAGGATGATCTTGCCGTTGGTGTCCGCGAGGGCGTAGAGGAAGATACCAACAAACGCAACAAAAACGATTTCGTTCTCTGGTTTACCAAATCAAAATTCGAGAACCAGGCGCTCAAATGGGACTCTCCATGGGGTGTCGGTTATCCGGGATGGCATATTGAGTGCTCCGGTATCTCCATGAAATACAACGGAGAATACCTCGACCTGCACTGCGGCGGCGTGGACAATGCCTTCCCGCACCACACCAACGAGATTGCGCAGTCCGAAAGCTACCTTGGCCATGCATGGTGCCCGCAGTGGTTCCATGTACATCACCTGAATACCTCGACCGGAAAAATGTCGAAATCAAAAGGTGAGTTCCTGACGGTTTCTCTTCTGGAAGAAAAAGGCTACGATCCGCTTATCTACCGTTTCTTCTGCCTGCAGTCCCATTACCGCAAAGCGCTTGTGTTTACGTGGGAGAACCTGGACAACGCAAAAATTGCCTACGACAAGCTGATCGCCCGTATCGCTGCTTTAAATCCGGAGAACGGATCCGTCGATGAAGCTTCCATGAGTGTTTTAAAAGAAAAATTCCAGAAAGCACTCGATGCTGACCTCAATACTTCGCTTGCCATCACAACGCTGTATGATGTCTTAAAGGCAGACATGAACGACGCAACGAAGCTGGCACTTCTCGACAATTTCGATCAGGTGCTCGGTCTTGCCCTTCTCTCCCATGCAGAAGCAAAGAGAAAAGAGGCCTCAAAGACAACTTCCGCTTCCACTGCATCCGGTTATCAGATTACCGGCGAGGGAGATCCGGAGATTGATGCGCTCGTTTTAAAACGATATGAAGCAAAGAAAGCCAAAAACTTTGCGGAAGCAGATAAGATCCGTGACGATCTGAAAGCACAGGGCATTGAAGTTGCCGATGTACGCGGCGGTGCCGTCTGGAAACGAATCTGAAAATCTTTTCGTAACCACACATTACAGGCAAAGAGAACTGTCCCAGGGCAGTTCTCTTTTTTGTGCCGTTCTTTACCCAAAGGAAGTCAAACAGCAGTAACTTCTGCCGTTCTTGACAGGAAAAGGCGGTGCCCCTGTTTTCGGGCACCGCCTTTTCCTGTCACTTTTGGATTTTCTTTGATTCTCTTTATTGAATGATACGAACCTTTAATACACCATCAACTGCTTCGAGGGCCTTTACCATCTCCTCGGTTGCTTCGCTTTCCAGATCCATCATCGTGTAAGCGTAATCGCCTTTACCTTTGTTTGTCATATCGCTGATGTTGACACCTGCATTACCCATAACGGTTGTGAAGGCTCCCAGCATACCTGGGATATTCTTGTGGCAGATCGTCACACGGCCTGCGCCGGTGCATACGCCCATGCTGCAGTTCGGGAAGTTGACGGAGTTTTTGATGTTTCCGTTCTCCAGAAAATCGCGGATTTCCTTAACTGCCATTACAGCACAGTTATCCTCGGACTCTTTTGTGGATGCTCCAAGGTGCGGGGTAACGATCGTTCCTTCTGCGCCGACTACTCTCGGGTTTGCAAAGTCGGTTACGTATTTCTTCATCTTGCCGGCCTTTAAAGCCTCCAGAACGGCATCCTCGTCAACGAGAAGGTCTCTTGCATAGTTCAGAAGAACGACGCCGTCTTTCATCTCATCGATTGCTGCTTTGTTGATCATGCCCTTTGTGCTGTCCATCAGCGGCACATGGATAGTGATGTAATCGCAGGTGCGGTAGATATCTTCCACGTTCTGGATGTGATGAATGTCGCGGGACAGGTTCCATGCTGCATCGACAGAAATGTATGGATCGTATCCGTATACTTCCATACCAAGATGGGTGGCTGCATTTGCCACAAGCTGGCCGATGGCACCAAGGCCGATGATACCGAGTTTCTTTCCGCTGATCTCACAGCCGGCAAATTTCTTTTTCTGTTTTTCTGCTGTCTTTGCGATGTCGCCGTCTTCTTTGTCGCTCTTCACCCATTCGATACCGCCTGCGATATCACGGGATGCCAGCAGCATACCGGCAAGTACAAGCTCTTTAACACCATTTGCATTGGCTCCCGGTGTATTGAAGACCACGATACCCTGCTCTGCGCAGTCGGCAAGCGGAATGTTGTTGACACCGGCTCCTGCTCTTGCTACGGCAAGGAGGCTCTTCGGCAGCTCCATGCCGTGCATAGCTGCACTTCTGACGAGAACGGCATCGGCATCTTCCAGACTCTCGGTCTGCTGATAGTTTTCATTAAAATTTGCAAGGCCTACGCCTGCAATCGGATTTAAGCAATGATACTGAAACATTAGAGATTTTCCTCCTCGAACTTTTTCATGAAGGCAACAAGTGTCTCAACGCCTTCTTTTGGCATTGCATTGTAGATGCTTGCACGCATACCGCCGACGGTACGGTGGCCTTTCAGGTTCTCAAGTCCGGCTTCTTTGGACTCTTTGACGAATTTCGCATCCAGATCTGCATTTCCGGTGATAAACGGAACGTTCATCAGAGAACGGTCTTCCGGTACAACGGTTCCTTTGAAGAGCTTGCTCTGATCCAGGAAATCATACAGCAGCTTTGCTTTCTCTTCGTTGCGCTGTTTCATAACTTCCAGGCCGCCCATTTTCTTCAGCCATTTGAATACCTTGCCGCACATATAGATGCAGTAGCAGTTCGGTGTATTGTACAGGGAGCCTGCGTCTGCGTGTGTCTTGAATTTCATCATGGTCGGTGTTCCCGGCAGGACATCGTCGGTGATCAGATCGTCACGGATAATGGAGATCACCATTCCGGCAGGTCCGATGTTTTTCTGGACACCGCCGTAGATGATGCCGTAATCAGAGACATTGACAGGTTCGGAGAGGAAACAGGAGGAGACGTCTGCCACCAGGGTTTTACCCTTGGTATTCGGCAGCTTTTTGTATTTGGTGCCGTAAATGGTGTTGTTTTCGCAGATATAAACATAGTCGGCATCCGGGCTGATGGCAAGATCGCTGCAGTCCGGGATGTAGGAAAATGTTTTGTCCTCAGAGGAGGCAATTTTGTTTGCCTTTCCGTATTTCTGCGCCTCTGCATATGCTTTCTTTGCCCACTGGCCTGTTACGATATAATCTGCGACACCGTTTTTCATCAGGTTCATCGGGATCATGGAAAACTGCAGGGATGCACCGCCCTGGAGAAACAGAACTTTGTAATTTGACGGGATTCCCATCAGATCACGAAGATCTGCTTCTGCCTCATCGATGATGTTCTGGAATACTTTGGAACGGTGGCTCATCTCCATCACGGACATGCCGCATCCGCGGTAATCCAGCATTTCCTCCTGGGCTTCTTTTAACACTTCCTCTGGCAGAACCGCCGGTCCTGCGGAAAAATTATAGACTCTGCTCATTTTTCTCATCCTCCTGTTTCTCTTTTCTGCACCAGATTACTCCGCACTTTGTGCTCCCGTAATCTGCAAAATATTCGTACTCCGCTCATTTTTCTCCGAAAAATGGCTACTTACTCATATTTTGCGGGTCCCAAGTTCAAAAATCTTCCTGTAAGCTTTGCTTGCGTCAGACTTTCGAACTTTTGCCCCTGGTGTTACTTTATCTTACTAGGAAACCACCGATAGTAGACCGATGGTTTCCATTGTAATCACATCTGTGCGATTCGTGCGGTAATACGGTATTGCTTTACCACGTTGAAATTATGATACCTCTTTGTCAGAAATCTGTCAATCCTTTTCTTGTTCCTTTTTTGCCAGATCCTCTGCATCGAAGACATCCTCAATCGGAGCTCCTGCCGGTACCATCGGGAATACTTTTTCGTCGCAGTCGATCCAGACATCGATGAGCGCCGGTTTTCCGCCCTCAATTGCCTCACGGATGGCAGGACCCATCTCCTCTTTTTTCGTCACGCGGATGCCCTTTACGCCGAGCGCCTCAGCAACCTTGACAAAGTCTGCCTGATCCTGGAGAACGGTATTGGAATACCGTTTTCCGTAGAACAGCGTCTGCCACTGGCGTACCATGCCGAGTACGTGGTTGTTGACAACAACCTCGATGATCGGAATGTTGTGTCTGGAAAGTGTTGCCAGCTCATTCATGTTCATACGGAAACAGCCGTCACCTGCGATGTTGATGACCGTTTTGTCCGGGCGTCCCATTTTTGCGCCCATGGCTGCTCCAAGACCGAATCCCATCGTTCCAAGACCGCCGGAGGTCAGAAGCGTTCTCGGGCTCGTATAACGGTAATACTGCGCCGCCCACATCTGATGCTGTCCGACATCCGTTGTGATAATTGCCTGTCCGTCCGTTGCCTTATAGATCTCCTCGATCACATACGGTCCGGTAAGCCCCTCTTCATGCTTTAACGGATATTTTTCTTTCATTTCCCTGATCTTTGCAATCCACTCATCGTGGTGCATCGGCACCAGCTTCGCATTCAGCCGTTTTAAGACCTCTTTGACGTCTCCGATGATGCTCGACTCGACAACAACATTCTTGTTGATTTCTGCCGCATCCACATCGATCTGAACGATTTTTGCGTTATTGGCAAATTTTGCAGCGTTTCCGGTGACACGATCGGAGAATCTTGCGCCGAGCACGATCAGCAGATCGCACTTTGTCACGCCGTAGTTCGATGTTTTCGTTCCGTGCATACCGAGCATGCCGGTGTACAGCTCATCCGTTCCCGGGAACGCACCTTTTCCCATCAGGGTGTCGCAGACCGGTGCCTGGATGCGGTGTGCCAGTTCGCGCACTTCCTCGGACGCGCCGGAGATGATACTGCCGCCGCCCACGAAAATATACGGGCGTTTCGACTCCTGAATCAGGGATACGACGTGATCCAGGCCTTCTTCTGTAATTCTCTCAGTAAACGGTTCAATTTTCTCCGGAGTCTTCGGCTCATACTCATACGTTGCCGCTGTGACATCTTTTGTAATATCGACCAGAACCGGGCCCGGTCTTCCGCTCTTTGCGATCGTAAACGCACGGCGCAGTGTATCTGCAAGAACGGTGATATCTTTTACAATCACACTGTATTTTGTGATCGGCATTGCGACACCCGCAATGTCAATCTCCTGAAAGCTGTCTTTTCCAAGCAGTGCCTTTCCTACGTTGCAGGTAATCGCTACCATCGGTGTAGAATCCATGTAGGCGGTTGCAATTCCGGTGACAAGATTCGTTGCGCCCGGGCCGCTTGTAGCCATGCAGACGCCTGTTTTTCCGGTAGCACGCGCATATCCGTCCGCCGCATGCGCAGCACCCTGCTCGTGTGAGGTCAGGATATGGTGGATTTCCGGATGACGGTAAAGTTCATCATAGATATTTAAAATGGTTCCGCCCGGATAGCCGAACACGGTATCCACACCCTGCTCCTTCAGGCACTCGATAACAATCTGTGATCCAGTTAATTCCATGTCTGTATGATTCCTTCCTTATGTTTTTCGCTTTGTGTATGAAATCTGTTTATGAAATCAGCCATCCGAGAAAAAGCGCGTTCGGACGGCTGATATGATTTTATGATTTACGCGGGCAACGAGCCAAAGTCCGTGCTTGCACGAAACCTTGGCGACTGCCGCGATAACTATGAGAAACTCGCAAAGCGTGTTTCTCATAGTTTTTCTGAATTAGAACTCCAGAATAGCTCCCTTATTTGCACTGGAAACCATCTTTGCGTAGCGTTTCAGATAGCCTGTCGTTACCTTTGGTTCTCTCGGAGTCCATGCAGCTTTTCTGCGTGCCAGCTCTTCGTCCGATACGACAACCTCCAGCTTGTGCTCCGGAATATTGATACGGATCAGATCGCCTTCCTCAACGAGTGCGATCGGACCGCCCTCTGCTGCCTCCGGGCTTACATGACCGATGGACGCACCGCGGGATGCGCCGGAAAAACGGCCGTCTGTAATCAGGGCTACGGAAGAACCAAGTCCCATACCTGCAATGGCAGAAGTCGGATTCAGCATTTCACGCATACCAGGACCACCCTTTGGTCCCTCATAACGGATGACAACAACGTCGCCTGCCACGATCTTGCCGCCGCGGATTGCCTCGATGGCATCCTCCTCGCAGTCAAAGACTCTGGCCGGGCCTTCATGAACCTGCATCTCCGGAACAACGGCAGAACGTTTGACAACTGCGGTATCCGGTGCCAGGTTTCCTTTCAGAACGGCGATACCGCCGGTCTTGCTGTATGGATTCTCAACCGGGCGGATGATCTCAGGATTTTTATTGACACATCCTTTGATGTTCTCTCCTACGGTCTTTCCGGTTACTGTCATACACTCTGTGTGCAGCAGATTCAGCTTGTTCAGCTCATTCATAACGGCATAAACACCGCCTGCCTCGTTCAGCTCCTCGATGTAGTGGTATCCTGCCGGAGCCAGATGACAGAGGTTCGGGGTCTTCTCGCTGATGGCGTTTGCCATCTCCGGATTCAGCTCTACGCCTGCCTCATGCGCAATGGCCGGCAGATGCAGCATACTGTTGGTGGAACATCCCAGTGCCATATCGACGGTCAGAGCGTTTAAGAATGCTTCTTTTGTCATGATGTCTCTTGGACGGATATCCTGTTTTAACAGCTCCATAACCTGCATACCGGCTCTCTTTGCCAGGCGCAGACGCTCGGAGTATACGGCCGGAATCGTTCCGTTGCCTTTTAAGCCCATACCGAGAACCTCGGTCAGGCAGTTCATGCTGTTTGCGGTGTACATACCGGAGCAGGAACCGCAGGTCGGGCACGCATTGCACTCGAAATCATAGACGTCTTCCTCTGTCATGGTTCCGGCAGCGTAGGAGCCGACTGCCTCGAACATGCTCGAAAGACTTCTCTTCTCGCCTTTTACGTGGCCGGCAAGCATCGGGCCGCCGCTGACAAATACGGTCGGAACATTGACTCTTGCTGCTGCCATCAGAAGACCAGGTACGTTTTTATCACAGTTCGGGATACATACCAGGGCATCAAACTGATGTGCCATTGCCATACACTCGGTGGAATCGGCGATCAGGTCACGGGTAACGAGGGAATATTTCATTCCGATGTGGCCCATGGCGATACCGTCACAGACTGCGATGGCCGGGAACACGATCGGTGTTCCGCCTGCCATGGCAACGCCCATTTTTACAGCCTCTGTAATTTTATCCAGGTTCATGTGGCCCGGTACAATCTCATTGTAGGAGCTTACGATTCCTACGAGCGGTTTTTTCATCTCTTCTTCGGTCAGACCCAGCGCACGCATCAGAGAACGCTGCGGTGCCTGTGCGATTCCTTTTTTTACAGCATCACTTCTCATGATCTTTTCCTCTTTTCTTATCTTACAGTTTTATGCTAGAGTGTGTCTGAAAAACCATTTCCGCAATCTGCAAGCCCCACTTTGCGGTATATTTTCCCCTCATTCGGACAAAATCTCCCACAAACTGGGACTCGCAACTTACGAAAAGCCTTTTTCAGCCTCACTCCAGTGCTTTTACCAGCAGATCTCCCATTTCGGAGGTGGAAACTTTAGTGCATCCCTCGGACATGATATCTACGGTGCGGTATCCGTCTTTTAAGATTTTCTGTACCGCATTCTCAACTGCCTCTGCCTCTTTGTCGAGGTCCAGCGAGTAGCGGAGCATCATAGCTGCGGACAGAACGGTTGCAATCGGGTTTGCGATGTTCTTTCCGGCGATGTCCGGTGCGGAGCCGTGGCTTGGCTCGTACAGACCGAATTTTGTCTCATTCAGGCTGGCGGAAGAAAGCATTCCGATGGAACCTGCCACCATACTTGCCTCATCGGAAAGGATATCTCCGAACATGTTTTCCGTCAGAACCACGTCAAACTGGCACGGATTGTGAACAATCTGCATTGCACAGTTATCAACCAGCATATGCTCTAACATAACGTCCGGATAATCTTTTGCAACATCCTCCACAACAGCTCTCCACAGACGGGAGGAGTCGAGAACATTTGCTTTATCTACACTTGTTACTTTTTTCTTTCTCTTTCTGGCGATGTCGAAGGCACGGATTGCAATACGGCGGATTTCAGGCTCGCTGTAAGTCAGGGTATCCGTTGCTTTTTTGATGCCGTTCTCTTCTACGGTGCTGCGCTCTCCGAAATACAGGCCGCCGGTCAGCTCACGCATGATCAGCATGTCAAAGCCCTCACCGATAATTTCTTCTTTTAACGGGCAGGCATCCTTTAATTCCTGATACAGGTACGCCGGGCGCAGGTTTGCAAACAGGCCTAACGATTTCCGGATTTTTAAAAGTCCGGCCTCCGGGCGCTTATCCGGGCTTAATTTGTACCATGGGGAAGTCTTGGCATCTCCTCCGATGGAGCCCATCAGAACAGCGGCACATTTTTTTGCTTCTTCTATGGTTTCATCTGTCAGCGGCACGCCGTGCACATCAATGGAGGCTCCGCCCAGCAGAAGATTGGTATATTCAAACTGATGTCCATATTTCTCGCAGACGGCGTCCAGAACTTTTTTTGCTTCATTTACAATTTCCGGTCCGATTCCGTCTCCGTGAATTAATCCAATACGGTATTCCATATCTTTCTCCCTCTTTTCTTCCGGCTGAAAAACCGTTCTATTTTCTCTGCGTCTATAGCATTTCTAAATTATACGCCATTTTTCCGGTAATTTCAACACGAAATTTCTTTGCATCGGACGAAACGCAATAATCTTTTTGCTTTTTTGTCATTTGAGAGAAAAATACGCGGCATTCTTCCCCGTTTCGTAAACGGTAGATAGATTCTTTCCGCACTTATAGCAAACCTCTTAAATAATGCAGTCCCTTTACAGCGGTGATAAAATATAGTGTAG
>NZ_QUIM01000016.1:7376-54448 GCF_003480245.1 Blautia sp. AM42-2 | reverse complement strand
TCAAACTTTAGGGCAGCAAGGTCGGAAACCGCCGCCCGTACCTCCCCGGCAAGCTGCGGATAGGGACTGTGCCACTCGTTCAGCGTCCGGGCTATCTGGTTTAAGTTGCCGCCGATCCTCCCGTATTCGGCGGTCAGCTTCCCGACAGCGGCAAGCAGCTCGTCATTGATGGGGGAAACGGTTATGATGGGGCGTATGGCTGCCCCGGTTATGGCTTGCCGGATAAACTCGGCTTGGCTCATGTGGTAAGCAGAAAGCCGCTGGGCAAACTCGGCGTATTCTTCCTCGGTCATGCGTGTTTTGACTACCCGGCTGCGGTGCGGCGTGTTGTATCGTTTCATAGGTGGTTGACCTCCTTTCTGTGCGTGGTGTCCTCTCACTAATAGGAGAAAAACAGGGTGTGAAGCGGAACTGTTTTTGAAAAATCCGAAAAATATTTTGAGGGGTTTTTCAGCGGCGCAAGCCGCATAAGCAGGGTTTGGGGAAGGCACTCCCCAACAAGATTCCCGCAGGGGCAAAATGAGCGATAAGCGAATTTTGGCACCTCGGTAGAATCTTGCTCTAAGAAACTGCCGGCCTGCCGTTCACTTGCTACTGCCACTTTTTCAGAAAATCTATAACCAGCTTTTTTTATAAAAGGCTGCGGGCTGGCGTTTTTCCCTTACTCCCTACAAACCACAAAAGAGCAGAATGGACGGACTTTCCGGCAAGAACTTTTCCGGCGGCTCGGTCTTTCCCGACAATAAGGCGTTTCGGAAGCTGCGTTTTGCCCGCTGTCTGAAAAAAATGGCAGCCTTTTTTGGTTTCACTGTCTAATACGGAACTTTTGGAAATTTGCCAAAAATGGACGCAAAAAAAGCAGCAAATCTTTTTCGGATTTACTGCTTCATGTGCCGCTGCGGTGCGGCGGGATGGATATTCAGTTGAAATAAAAGAGGATGGTGGTACTTTAGTCTATCGACTCTTTACTAACTATTAGGTAATCTTGAAAGATTTTCCTTGAATTTATCTAAAGAATGTTCATTGTTTCCCGCAAAAATAAGTGGAATTGTATATTCATATGATATGCCATTTTCATAGTCCGATAATTGTATTTTTATAGTATCATCCCTCTCATCTTTAGGTGCTATATATATGAATGAATTTTTATTTATATCAGATATTTTCCCTTTTTCAGAAGAAACAGTATAACCCCAGTCTGTTAAATTTGTCTTTATTGTAACTTCTGTTTCTGTTTCTTTTCTAGTCTGCAATGCTGTTTTATCGATTTGGATATCAAAAGGAGTCGAACCTAACAATTCACTGTTTATATTTACAAGTTCTTCTCCATTTGTTTTAGAAATATTAGATTCATCTTCATAATTTTGTTGAGATTCATCTTTTGGTGTTTCTCTGTTACATCCTAATAAAAAGCATAAAATAATTAGTACTAATACAGAAAGTTGTTTTTTTTGCATTTATTTCTCCTTTCATATTATCAAAGAAAGCACTGAGAGTACTTTCAAGAAATTATGAAATATTCTCAATGCTTTCTATTTTTTCCATTAAATATCAACAAAAATCACTCGATGTCCATGCATACGCATTGAACCAACTGAATTATTTACTTCTGGTTTAAAGTATACTTCATTTCCCATCTCGCCAGTATTAAATTCAATACTCGGAGACACAAGATATGCCCAATTACTATCTTTTACGCTCTGTCCATCAAGATCGATAAGTTTTTCAAAATAGTCGGATAAAACTTTCCAACCAACTTGCCACCAATTTACTTTCCGCTCACTTTCATTAGTTTGTGTCGCTTCTGCCTTTGCTTCCGGCGATAACTCACTTGCAAAAGTCGTCGTACTTGCACCTATACATAGCGTTCCTATAAGTGCCAATGATATAACCTTTTTAAATATCTTATTCATACAGTTCACTCCTTTCTTGAAATTATTGAATTCGAATAATAGGATACAATTTAAGAACTATAAGGGTGTTTCATTTTATAATTAGATATATAATCATACCAACTGAACAAATAATAAAAAATACACCACCAATCCGCATTAATACTAAATATAGTTCGGTTGGTTCACCATTTTTTACTGTGAATAAATTTTCTATTTTCCATAATATTTTAGGATAACAGACCATACAAACTCCCAAAATCAATAATACCAACACCCATAAATAGTCCACCAAATTTCCCTCCTTTCAACTAAGTATCCTTGTATACATTTCTACACTATATCTTAGGATAATGTTACCATGAAAATGCCGATAAATCAAGCGTTATTCACGATATGATATGTAAAACCTCAAAAGATTTCGTCATTTTTAACAATGTTTGTTTGGAATAGTAGGGCTGCATATCAATTTTTATATGCTACTTTATGACACATAAGCATTACTATACGGGATATCGTTGGTGGACAGTCAATGCAAATTTTTTCAGAAATAAACAGCATTCTTTTCTCAAAAGCAGAAGATTTCTATGGAAAAAGAGAATTGTTACGTGGCTTTTTGAGGGAAAACAGGATATAATAGGAAACAAAAGTATACACCAGGTGTATGCTTTTATAAAATCAAAACGAAAAAAGCGGAAAAACAGAAAGAAAAAGAGTGAAAAAAGAGAAACAGTCAGAATGCGGGGGAATGACTGGACAAAAGGAAAAACGGGGTGCAACAATGAGAATTCAGGAAGTAATCAAAAAAACAGGATTGTCCAGGAGGACGGTTTATTATTATATCGATCAGAAGATGATCTCGCCTGTTGTTGATGAACATAACGGTTACCATGATTTTTCAGAAGCAGATATTCAAAAACTTTTTATCATCCGCAAGCTGCGCGAGGCAGGACTTTCACTGGCGGATATCCGCGCGATTCTTCACAAGCCGCGCACAACACCATTTTATCTGCATAAACAGCTGAATGCACTCCAGTCGCAGATGCTTACCATTCAGCAGACGATCAGCGAAATGGATCGTCTGAGCGGACAGCTTCCTGTGTGCCAGTCGCTTGACCAGCTTGCGGGGATGCTTGCAGATACCGATTTTTGCCCGGAAGATCCTACCCGGAATCAAATGGAATCCCGGGATGCCCGGCTGCTGGCACAGTATTTGTGGATGGCATATCTGGATACGCCGGTTACGGAATATCAGCAGTTTTTGTGGCAGAAAATCACACAGCATACGATTGAGCACGCAGGTACGGATTTGAAAATGATGTCCCGTTATTTACAGTACATTTCTCCGGAGCAGATTGATGCGACGAATATCAACCAGTATCTGCGCAATCAGAAAATTATCTCTCTGACGGAGGAAGATTATCCGGGTTTTATGGAAGAGCTGAAAGTTTCTTTGCTTGCGTTTGCGGTAGATCCAGTACAGCAGGAAAAATGGCGTCTTCTTTATCAGCCGGTGATCCATCCGACGGCGTTGTTCTGTGTATCCGTGAGCGGATGGATGCGGGAATTTCATCCGGCATACCGCCGCTATTATGAAAACACGCACACCTGCTGCCGGATGCTGAAAGATTTTATGGACAGTGATGAGGGAGCAGCGCTGAATGCGACACTGCGGGAGGCGTTCCAGGGAAATTGTGATGTGCGTACAGGATATTACGGAGAACTGGAAGTGGCGGCAACATTCCATAAAAGTATTTATGCATTGCTGCCGCCAGAGAAGATCCGAAAATTTCTGGAAGAAAATTCAGATGAAAAATGATCTGGTTTTAGGATTCTGTTTTTATCATTCGAAGCGAGGATGCCCGGGGAACAAGTGTCACCGGCAGCACAATTTTTTCCGGTTCCGCCGCAGGGTTTTCCAGTGTGGAAAGGAGAATCCGGCTGGCTTCCCGTCCGATGCTTTCAAAGTCCTGATGAATAGAGGTAATTTCAAGACTCCGGCTGAGACTCGTGTCATCAAAACCACAGAGGCAGAGATCTTCCGGAATCCTAAGGCCAATGGTACGGCAGGCGAGAAAGATGAGTTCGGCAACCTGATCATTTTCTGCGAGAAGTGCAGTAATTCCATTTTGCCGCAGGGTAAGGAGCTGCTGTTGAAAAGGTGTGATTTCTGTTGAAAGGGCATCTTCTGTAGAAAGTGCATGTGGCCAGGTGATAAGCTGCCGGGAATCGGGCATGATTCCGGCGGCTTTTATTTCGTGCAAAAATCCGCCGAAACGATCACGGACCGACGAGGTTTCGGAAAGGGGAGCTGTTGTGAAAAAGGCGATGTTGCGATGCCCCTGTTCCAGGAGGTGACGGGTGAGCTGCCGTCCGCCATCGTAATTGTCGCAGACAACATTGTTTAAATACGGACAGTCGGTCTGTTTGTCGATGATGACAACCGGGCGGTTTGCAAACAGGAAATCGTTTAACTGTTCCAGGTGGATATTGTCACGCTTGGGATAGTAGACAAGTCCGGCGATGTTCTGAGAACGGAGCAGTTCCAGTGTCGTACGTTCCTTCGGAGAGGAAGAGCCGGTGATATGAATGCTTAAAAAGTATCCTTTTTCGGCCAGTGCGGCACTTAAGGAACCAATCGTTTCCGAAATGTTTCCCTGTGTTGTGGCAAAGGGAAGCAGCAGGGAAACCATTTTTGATTTGCTGTCGTTTTCTGATGCGGAGGAGGAAACCGGTGGGATTTTCTGCGAGACAAAGCTTCCGACGCCGCGTTTTCGATACAGGATTCCTTGCTGTTCCAGATCTTCAATCGCCCGCTTTGCTGTGATGCGGCTTACCTCATATTGCTCCGAGAGCATTTTTTCCGTGCAGAACACGGCATCGGAAGAAAACTGTCCGGTGCGGATGCGCTCTAAAAGAGCTTCTTTGATGATTTCATATTTGGGTTTCGTTATTCTTTTATTTCTATCCATGTCTGTAAAATTCCTCAAATAGTATGATTGGTGACAACTGTATTTGTAAAAGTGTGATATCGACTTGCTTTGTATTATAATCTCGGGAAAAAGATAAGTCAAACTAAAAATGATATATCAAATAAAAAGAAAATGATATAAAATCATGGAAAAACGTGGAAATACTTGACAGAAGCATTGCGTTTTTTTATGATATGATATATCAAATCAACACGGCAATACAGGAACAAGACTTAATATAGAAAGAGTTTTAAGTTTGAAAATCATTTTTATAACAGGAGGAAACACATCATGAAAACAACTGTTCATATTATTTCCCATTCCCACTGGGACAGAGAGTGGTATCAGTCTTTTGAAAAACACAGAATGAAACTGATTGAGCTGGTAGACAATATTTTGGAAAAAGCAGAGAACGATCCGGAATTTGGTGGATTTTTCCTGGATGGACAGACGATTGCCCTGGACGATTACCTGGAAGTGCGCCCGGAAAAACGCGAGCAGGTGGAAAAATGCGTCCGTGAAGGAAAAATCCAGACTGGCCCGTGGTACATTCTGCAGGATGAGTTTCTGACCAGCGGTGAGGCATGTGTCCGCAATCTTCAGGTCGGCATGCAGGAAGCAGCGCGTTACGGAGCGATCGGAAATGTCGGTTATTTCCCGGATGCATTCGGAAATGCGGGACAGATGCCGCAGGTGCTGAAGCAGGCGGGCATGGATGCGGTTGTGTTCGGACGCGGTGTAAAACCGATCGGACCGAATAATGAGGTAACCGGAGGACAGTATGAGTCCACGTATTCCGAAATGATGTGGGCATCCCCGGACGGAACGAAACTGCCGGGTATTCTGTTTGCAAACTGGTATAACAACGGAGTGGAGATTCCGGTGGATGAGGCAGAAGCAAAAGTTTACTGGGACAAAAAACTGGCCGATGCGAGAAAATTTGCGGCAACACATCAGCTTCTGATGATGAACGGATGCGACCATCAGCCATTGCAGAAGGACATTACCGAGGCAATCCGTGTCGCACGGAAACTATACCCGGACATTGAATTTATTCATTCGGATTTCAAAACCTATGTAAAGGCAATGGAAAAAGAAATTTCCGAGAATTTCTCTACGGTAAAGGGCGAGCTGACAAGTCAGGAAACAGACGGAAGATGGACTCTGGCAAACACCGCTTCTTCCTGGATGGGACTGAAAGTGGACAACCGTGCCGGCGAAACAGCGCTGGAGCGGAAAGCAGAACCGGCGGCAGCCATGGCAGAGGTGCTTGGCAAAGCATACCCGGAAGACCAGATGATTTACAGCTGGAAAAAGCTGATGCAGAATCATCCGCATGACAGCATCTGCGGCTGCAGCGTCGATGAAGTAAATGAAGAAATGAAAACCCGCTTTGCGAAGAGCAGACAGGTGGCGGATGCGATTTACGATGAGAGTGTAGAATACCTGACCGATCAGGTGAATACCGCGGCACTTCCTGGAAACAGTGAAAAGATTCCGTTCGTTGTATGGAATACTTCTGGCACCGCGAAAAAACAGGTCATTGCAAAAGAACTGCATCTGTTCCGCGATTACAATCTGTTTGTATGGGATGGTTATGAGGCGGCCGAGGCGGTAGAAATGCCAAATCTGGTGCTTCGCGATGCAAACGGAAATGCAGTTCCGGCAAAAATCGAAAATGCAGGAATTTCCTTCGGGTACGATCTGCCGGATGACCGGTTCCGTCAGCCATATATGGCAAAGAAGGTGCTGGTAACGTTTGAGGCAGAAGTTCCGGCGATGGGATATGCAACATATTATCTGGAGCAGGCAGAGCCGGATCAGAACCAGGAAACCTCTGCAGATTTTGCGAATGAGCGCGTTCTGGAAAATGAAAACCTGAAAGTTACGGTCAATGAGGACGGTTCCTACCAGATTCTGAATAAGGAAACCGGAAGAACGTATGAAAATCTGGGACTCTATGAAGATACCGGAGATATGGGAAATGAATATATTTATATTCAGGACTCTGGAAAACAGACAATCACAACGAAAGGCATGAAAGCTGAGATTCGCTGTGTGGAGAAAAATGCATTCCGCACGGTAGTTGAGATCTGTCACGAAATGATGATTCCGTCCGGTATGGGAGAGGAACTGCAGAGACAGCGTGAGATGTGTATTGACCCATATACGCGTGTGGCAAACCGTTCGAAGGAACTGGTTCCGATGGAAGTAAAGACGGTTCTGACACTGGAAAAATCGGGAAAAGGCCTGCACGTTGCAACGACAATCTGCAATCAGGCAAAGGATCACAGAGTCCGCGTTGTAATGCCGACGGGTCTGAATACGTCTACGCATCTGGCAGATTCTGCCTTTGAGGTTGTAAAGAGAAATAACCGTCATAATGATACCTGGACGAATCCCTGCGGATGTGAAAGACAGCAGTGTTTTGCTGCAATGGAAGATGAGACAAATGGTCTTCTTGTGGCAAACCGCGGATTGTATGAATATGAGGTTCTGGCGGATGAGGAGAATGCGATTGCGGTAACGCTGCTTCGCTCCGTTGCGGAGATGGGTGACTGGGGTTATTTCCCGACGCCAAAGGCGCAGCAGATCGGAACGTTTACCCTGGAGTTTGAAGTTGTGCCGTATGCAGCCGGTAAGACGGGCGAGGCATTTACCGAGGGTTACGCATTCCAGCAGGATCTGACAGCAGCACAGGCCGGTCTTTCAAAGGCATGGCTCAGAAAGCCGGGTCAGGTAAAACCGGAACTCGTATCGGGCGAGATGCCGCTGGAAATGAGCTTCCTCCGCTTTGAAGGGGAAGGAATTCATCTGACGGCGTTTAAGAAGGGACTTGCAAAGGACGATCTGTTTGTGCGGTTTGTGAACAATATGCCGCAGGATGAGGTACTTTCCTTCCGAAAGGAGAGCTGGATGAAAGAGGTTTACCGCAGTAATGTAGTGGAAGAGAAGGGTGAGGTACTTTGCCCGGATGAGAACGGGGTGTATCATGTGACACTCCTGGAGTTTGAGATTGCGACGTTTGGGGTTGTGAAATAACGGCTGGCGCGTGAGCTGGGAGTGAGAACGGGAGGAAAGTCTGGATCCGCCTGAAGGGCGGATCGGCGCAAGATGGTTGAAAAGAATAGGATGGAAAAAGCAAGAATGTGCTGGACTTTAAAGGGGACAAGTTATATGCTGGAAATATGAGAAAAATTTCCAAAGGAGGGTTTTTAAGATGCAGAAATGGACGAGCAGGATTGAGACCCCGATCAAGGCAGAGCTGATTTGTTATGATGTGAATGGAATTCATATTGTGTTTGGGGTGACGGAAGAGAATCAGCTGAAGCTGTTTCATTTTTCACATGCACCGTTTGACGCGGAGAATCTTTGCCGGAAGCCGGATGGAGTGTGGATGATGGAAGGAATGCGGGAAGCTCAGATTAAGGAGAGCTTCCAGCTGGTGCAGGTGAATTTTTCGGGGTATAACCGGCCGTATGAGAAGCATGGAAATAAGTATATTGTGACGGCTCCGGGCTTTATGCTGAAGTTTGATTCGATTTCGGAGGAGAGAAATGAGAACGGGGATCTGCTTCGGATTGTGCAGTCGGATGATGTGACGGGCGCGAAGGTGGAGTCTGTGATGCAGTTTTTTGATGGGATTCCGGTTGCGAGAATGTACAATACAGTGACGAACGAAGGAAAGGAAGACCAGACACTGGAGTACATTTCGAGTTTTAGTTACTGGGGTATTGAGAAGGAACAGAAAGAGGGAATTCCAGAGCTTGTCAGCTCGGATGACAAGATGTCGATGGTTGTGGTTCACAATGGATGGCAGAAGGAGCTGACGGTGAAGAAGTACCGGTTTGCAGATCTTGGCATGGCGCAGACGCAGCCGCATAATTATCAGAGAACTTCGAAGACGATTGAGATTACGAATACGGGCAACTGGTCGGCGAAGGAATATGTGCCGATGGGATATATTGGAAACAGTGCGGCAGATTCGAGTCTGTTTTTTGAGATTGACCACAGTGGTTCCTGGCATTATGAGATCGGAGATCAGAACTGCCATTTTTATCTGGCGGTGAGCGGTCCGACAGAGATTCAGTCACACTGGTCGAAGAACCTGAAGCCGGGAGATTCCTTTACAACGGTTCCGGTGGCTGTCGGCGTAGGTCATGATGATTTCGAGGAAGCGATTGGTACTTTGACGAAGTACCGCAGAAAGATCCGCCGTCCGAACAAAGATAATGAAAATCTGCCGGTTATTTTCAATGATTATATGAATTGTCTGTTTGGAGATCCGACCACAGAAAAAGAGTTCCCGCTGGTGGATGCGGCAGAGAAGGCCGGATGTGAGTATTTTGTCATTGATGCCGGCTGGTATGCGGACGGCAACTGGTGGGACAGTGTCGGTGAGTGGCAGGAGAGTAAAAAGCGCTTTCCGAATGGAGTGCGTGAGGTGACGGATTATATTCGTTCGAAGGGCATGATTCCTGGTGTCTGGCTGGAGCTGGAGGTTATGGGTATCAACTGTAAGAAGGCTTCCATTCTGCCGGATGAGTGCTTCTTCCTGCGCCACGGCAAGCGTGTGTATGACAGAAGCCGTTATCAGCTGGATTTCCGTCATCCGCTTGTGATTGAGCATGTGACCGAAGTCATCGACCGTGTGGTACGGGACTACGGTGTCGGCTATATCAAGATGGACTACAATATTGAGCCTGGTATTGGTACGGAAGTGGATGCAGACAGTTTTGGAGACGGTCTTCTGGAGCATGAGAGAGCGTATCTGGCATGGCTGGACGGCATTTATAAAAAGTACCCGGATCTTGTGATTGAGAACTGCTCGAGCGGCGGTCTCCGCATGGACTATGCGATGCTGGCGAGAAACAGTATTCAGTCGACGAGTGATCAGGAGGATTACCGGAATTATGCGACGATCTCGGCGAATGCAGCCATCGGCGTGACGCCGGAGCAGGCGGCGATCTGGTCGTATCCGCTGCGGGACGGCACCGAAGAGGAAGTTATTTTCAATATGGTGAATGCGCTGCTGCTTCGTATCCATCAGAGCGGCCACCTTGCAGAGATTTCGCCGGAGCGGTTTGATCTTGTAAAAGAGGGAATTGACTGCTACAAGGAGATCCGCAGCGGCATCAAGGACGGCGTTCCGTTCTGGCCGATGGGATGGGCGGATAATGAGGACAAGCACCTCGCAGCCGGCATCCGCGTGCCGGGGGATGTGATTTATCTTGGTGTATGGAGACGCGGCGGAGAGGCTGATTTTGAAGTTCCGCTGAACCGAGCATTCCCAGGGAAAGAGCTGGAGGTTTCCTGCATTTACCCGAAAGCATGCGGTGATGTATTCCATTACGATGATTACAGCAAAAAACTGAAGGTCCATTTTCCAGAGACGTATATGGCGCGGCTGTTTCAGATTAAAATGAAATAAAGTAACGATTCAGAGCCCCATTTCGCATGGTGCTGAATCGTTACGAAATAAAAACATAAATCCCCACCCACGGAATAAATTGTATGGAGTGTATCTTCAGCAATGTTTTTCGGGGAGGGGATTTTTTGCGTATTCTTATGGTACTTTCAGATCTTATGGTTCCCCTGCTGATCTTTTATGTGGTCGGATTGGGGCTTTTGATGAAGCAGGATGTGTTCGGAGATTTTTTGAACGGGGCAAAGGATGGCATGCGGACTGTGATCGGGATTGTGCCGACGCTGATCGGGCTGATGGCGGCGGTCGGTGTGCTGCGGTCATCGGGATTTCTGGAGGATTTTGGAAAGCTGCTCGGAACGGTGCTGGAACCGGCGGGGATTCCTTCTGCCCTGGTGCCGCTCGGGGTTGTGCGCCTCTTTTCCAACAGTGCGGCGGTGAGTTTGCTGCTGGATCTCTACAAAGAGGCGGGGTGTGATTCCTTCGCCGGACGGGCGGCTTCGATTATGATGTCGTGCACGGAGACGGTTTTTTATACGATGGCGGTCTATTTCGGAGCGGTCCACATCAAAAAAACGCGGTACACACTGGCGGGTGCATTGCTCTCTTCCCTGGTCGGAATGGCGGTCAGTATTGCGCTTGCAGGTCTGCTCTAACCATCTTTTCTGATCATATCAGTGAAATGTGTTGACATTTTAAAACGATTGGAATAAGATGGAAACAACTTAAAACATACAAACTCAATAGGAAATAGGGAAATAGAGAAAAAGCGAGCAAAAGTAAGGAGGAAATCAACGATGGCAAAGGTATATGACAGCATTCTGGATCTTGTAGGAAAAACTCCGCTGGTAGAACTGAAACGAATTGAAGAAAAAGAAGGACTGCAGGCGAAACTGATCGCAAAAGTAGAATCCTTCAATCCGGCAGGAAGCGTCAAAGACCGTATCGCAAAAGCGATGATCGAGGATGCTGAGGCAAAAGGTCTCTTAAAAGAAGGTTCCGTTATCATTGAGCCGACTTCCGGAAACACTGGAATCGGACTGGCAGCGGCAGCTACCGTAAAAGGCTATCGTATGATCCTTACGATGCCGGAAACCATGAGCGTAGAGCGCCGCAACATTGTAAAAGCATACGGCGCAGAGGTTGTTCTGACGGACGGAACAAAGGGTATGAAGGGTGCGATCGAGAAAGCCGATGAGCTTGCAAAAGAGATCCCTAACAGCTTTATCGCAGGCCAGTTCGTGAACCCGGCAAACCCGGCAACCCACAAAAAGACAACAGGTCCGGAGATCTGGGAAGATACCGACGGAGAGGTTGACATCTTCGTTGCAGGTGTCGGCACCGGCGGAACGATCACCGGAACGGGTGAGTATTTAAAAGAGAAAAAACCGGAAGTAAAAATTGTAGCAGTAGAGCCGGCATCCTCACCGGTACTGTCTGAGGGTGTTTCCGGACCGCATAAAATCCAGGGAATCGGCGCAGGTTTCGTGCCGGAGACTCTGAATACCAGCATTTACGATGAAATCATCAAGGTAGAAAATGAGGATGCTTTCGAGACCGGAAAATATCTGGCAGCCGAGGAAGCCATTCTTGCAGGAATTTCCTCCGGAGCAGCGCTGTATGCGGCAATTCAGCTGGCAAAACGCGAAGAGAACAAGGGCAAAACCATTGTTGTGCTTCTGCCGGACAATGGAGACAGATACTATTCTACCCCTCTGTTTGCAAAATAAAGATTGAGAGCGGTATGCTCTGAATCGAGACATCATGCATAAATGTGTAAACTGCCATCCGCGGAACTCTCCTCTCCGCGAATGGCAGTTTCGTATATCAAATTATACCAGAAAGGGAACTTTACTTATGACACTACAACAGCTTCGCTACGTAATCCAGGCCGCGGATTCCAGATCGATGAATGAGGCGGCGAAGGCACTCTATATTTCACAGCCAAGCCTCTCGGGCGCGATCAAGGAGCTGGAAAAGGAGATTGGAATTGAACTGTTCAAGCGCAGCAGCCACGGAACGGTGCTGACCCCGGAGGGCGAGGAGTTTTTAGGCTACGCGCGCCAGGTTACCGATCAGTATCAGCTTCTCGAAAACCGCTATGTTTACCGCACGAAAGGCAAGAAAAAATTCAGTGTGTCGATGCAGCATTACAGCTTTGCCGTGAAGGCATTCGTGGAGCTGGTGAAACAGTTCGGCATGGATGAATACGAGTTTGCCGTTTACGAGACGAGAACGTACGATGTGCTGATGGATGTGAAGAACTTCAAGAGTGAACTCGGCATCCTGTATCGGAATGATTTCAATGCGAAAGTGTTGAACAAGCTGATGAAGGATAATAACCTGGAATTCCACGATCTGTTTTCCTGCGGAACATACGTCTACCTCTGGAAGGATCATCCGCTGGCGGACAAGACTGAGATCACCATGGAGGAACTGAAGGAATATCCGTGTCTGTCGTTTGACCAGGGAAGCAATAACTCGTTTTTCCTGGCGGAGGAAGTGCTTTCTACGTATGAATATAAGAGAATTATCAAGGCAAACGACCGCGCAACGATGCTGAACCTGATGGTCGGCCTGAACGGGTATACACTCTGTTCCGGAATCATCTGCGAGGAGCTGAACGGCAGCGATTACCGTGCTGTGCCGCTTCACGCGGATGAAAATATGATGATCGGCTACGTTTCCAGAAAAGGAATGTCGATCAGTGCGATGGGACTGCAGTATCTGGAGGAGATCCGGAAGTATAAAGAGTTTGTACTATAAAAATTGATTTGCGTTTGCAAACCGGGTATAGGAAATTCAAAAGAAAGTGCAATGGCAGTAAAGATATGATATAGGAAAAACCTATAACCAGCCATTATTTTTCTGTATTAGACAAAACAGAAGACAGCCGCTATAATATCCCTTGTAAACAGATAGGAAATATCACAAAAGCGAGAGGAAGCGAAGTCAATGAGAGCAGTTTTCGCAGAGAATCGAATCGTGATCTATGATGTCATGTGTTGCAGCGTAAGCAGATAAATCCAGAATCAAAACGGAGCCGCTTCGCAGCAGGGGACAGACAGAATGACGACCGGTTCCGACAAATAATAGAAAAACGAAAATAAAAAAGACAATCAGAACAGGAGAATAAAATCATGAGCAAAAAAACAAGAGCAGAAAGAAATCTTAAATTTGAAACCTTACAGCTTCACGTAGGACAGGAAAATCCGGATCCGGCAACCGGAGCAAGAGCAGTGCCGATTTATCAGACATCTTCTTTCGTATTCAATAACTCCGATCACGCAGCAGCAAGATTCGGACTCCAGGATGCAGGAAACATCTACGGCCGTCTGACCAACCCGACCGAGGACGTTTTCGAGCAGAGAATGGCAGCACTGGAAGGCGGCGTTGCAGCACTTGCAGTAGCTTCCGGAGCAGCAGCCATCAACTACACCATCATCAACCTGGCGCAGAAGGGCGACCACATCGTATCTGCAAAGAACATCTACGGTGGTTCCTACAACCTGCTGGCACACACACTTCCGCAGTACGGAATCAGCACCACATTCGTTGATGTATTCAATCTGGATGAGGTCCGCGCAGCCGTTCAGGAGAACACAAAAGCCATCTACATCGAGACCCTCGGAAATCCGAACTCTGATGTTGTCGATATCGAAGCACTTGCAAAAATTGCACATGAGAACAAGATTCCGCTGGTTGTCGATAATACCTTCGCAACTCCATACCTCGTTCGTCCGATCGAGTACGGCGCAGACATCGTTGTTCATTCCGCAACCAAATTCATCGGCGGCCATGGAACTACTCTTGGCGGTGTGATCGTAGACAGCGGTAAATTCGACTGGGAGGGATCCGGAAAATTCGCATCCCTGACCGAGCCAAACCCGAGCTACCACGGCATCAGCTTCACAAAAGCAGTTGGACCGGCTGCATTCGTTACAAAAGTACGTGCCATCCTTCTTCGTGATACCGGAGCAACTCTTTCTCCGTTCAACTCCTTCCTGCTTCTGCAGGGACTTGAGACTCTGTCTCTCCGCGTAGAGCGTCACGTTGAGAACGCACTGAAAGTTGTAAAATATCTGGAGAGCCAGCCGCAGGTTGAGAAAGTACATCATCCGTCTGTATCCGATGATCCAAAGCAGCAGGCACTGTACGCAAAATACTTCCCGAACGGCGGCGGTTCCATCTTCACCTTCGAAATCAAAGGCGATGCACAGAAAGCAAAAGATTTCATCGACAATCTGGAACTGTTCTCCCTGCTGGCTAACGTTGCCGATGTAAAATCTCTGGTAATCCATCCGGCAACCACCACGCACAGCCAGTGCACCGAGGAAGAACTGCTGGATCAGGGAATCAAACCAAACACCATCCGTCTTTCCATCGGTACCGAGAATATCGACGATATCATCGAGGATCTGGACGAGGCATTTAAGGCAGTTCGGTAAGAAGTAAGAAACAGGTTATAGTAAAATAAAACGTACGCCTCTGGCACAAGGTTTCGTGTCAGAGGCATATTTTTTCAATTACAGGAAACTTCGTTGAAATTTCCTATTTCCTATTGATTATGTAGAGAATGTGGGATACAATAAATTATAGGATAAAGATTCGGAGGAAATGTGAATGAGAGTTTCAACAAGAGGACGATATGCGCTGCGCTTAATGCTGGATCTGGCGATGAACAACACCGGAGAGCCGGTGCGCCTGAAAGATGTGGCAAAGCGGCAGGAGATTTCCGAGAAGTATCTCGAGCAGATCATCTCGATTTTAAATAAGGCCGGTTTTGTAAAAAGCGTCCGCGGCCCGGCAGGCGGCTATTCCCTGAAACGAAAGCCGGAGGAGTACACCGTAGGCATGATCCTTCGGCTGACCGAAGGCAGCCTTGCCCCGGTCGACTGCGTCGAAGACGGCACCGACTGCGGCCGCGCCGACCAGTGCGTCACCGTTCTGCTCTGGAAGAAACTGAACGACGCCATCAACGGCGTCGTGGACAACATCACCCTGGCAGACCTCGTGGACTGGCAGATGCAGAAGGCGAATGAATATGTGATCTGAGATTCAGAGTAAAAGAGAAGGATGTATTGCGGTAACGATTAAAAATATTACTGCAGTACATCCTTTTTGCGTGGTTTATATTTTTTTCATTGCGGCTTCAAATGCACTTTCTGTCATATTCGCCCGAAAAGCTGCATCCTTTATGCTCAGAACTCCATCCCGAACAAGCCCGGTAAGTGCAAACAGAATACCTTCTGTTCTGCCCTCTGCTTTACCTTCCTCTCTGCTGTCCTGCATCATGTCATCAATTGCTTTACACATGTCTACTTCCTCCACTTCTTCTGAAAGATCTAAGGTTATGTTTGTGATTGTCTGAATTACTCTGGCGGCGTTTATTTCTAACATCATTCTTGTATTATTTCGGATAAAGGAAGACAGTTTTTCTTTATCCTTTGAATACTTAATACAGCCGAGCACTTCCCGCAGACTGGTTGAAAATTTTTCGAGTTCGTCTGGTTTAAGCGCTGCCGGATCGATGAGATGAATTTTGTAGTCCTGAATGAATGTCCGCATTTCTTCCAGCGGAAAATCCATCATTTCATGCAGGGAAGTAGCGCCATCCCATGGATCCGCTCCAAAATGAAGCACAAGAGTGATGACTGGCCGGAGTTTGTCTGCTTTGTAGAAGCCTGACAGAAATTCTGCGCGTGTCGGTGCTTTCTTTTCTTTTACATTTTGTGCTGCAATTGCTGCAACCGGATTTCCATATTGCAGAGCATCATAAATCATATTTCGGACAGGCATTGCATAATGTATCTCCGTCTGGTTTTCGATTCCAAGCAGAAGATAATCCGCATTCTCATCCTCCATAATAACAGTAGCCTTTAAAATGTCCCGGTATTTCTGAACGGACTCGTTTTTGTTGTTTTTCCCTTTTGCGATCAGCTGCACCAGTTCCGTTGTGTCAAGCTCCTGCAGCTGTTCCGGCTGAATCACCTTTTTTCCATTGAAAATCAGGTAATTAAAAGCGTCCGCAAACACAGTGTTTTCACGCATGAATGCTTTTGTAACAGTGTCTTTTTTACTCATTTGTTCCTTACCTTGTCCTTTCCGCTTATCCACTCTTCCGGGAATTTTTAAGGTAAGAATCCTTCTGAAACCTATTCGATTTTGTTCTAATACTATATCATATTTGTATTATGTTTGCCACAATGTTTTTCTGAATTTTTTCTAAAACAGGTCTTTGGAAAGCAAAGGCTGGGAAATCGCGGGATCCGGCATTTACAAGTGAAAAAAATTTTGTTATGATAAAAAACAGCGCCGGAAGCACATTTTTGCGGCGCCGAGAATATGAAAAGTGAGGAGTTTTTCCGGATGAAGAAACAGCAGGAAAGTCTCAAAAACATGGTATACCAGGCCATTTTGAACGGCATTTTTACTGATGAATATAAACCGAACCAGATCATCAACGAGCAGGAACTCGTGCAGAAATTCGGCTGCAGCAAGACACCGATCCGTGAAGCGCTGGTAACGCTCTGCAACGAGGGAATTCTCCGCAGCTTCCCACGCTTCGGCTATCAGGTCGTCAGCGTATCCCGCGAGGAGGCACAGAATATCCTGGATTTCCGTCTCGTTCTTGAAGGCGGATACCTTCGCCAGTCGATCGGAAACATCACCGAAGAAAACCTGGCGGAGCTCGCCGAAATCGACGAGAGATGCAAGCAGAGCACCGACAGCGTCTGGGATCACTGGGAGGCAAATACAGCATTCCATCTGAAGATGATTTCCTTCTCCGGCAATGCTTACGCATATCAGGAGCTTGAACGCACCATGAACGTCTTAAAACGCGCTTACGCCCAGTTTTACTGGCAAACCTGGTCCAACGTAAACCCGGCACTGGACATTGCGCATCATAACGATATTATGCAGAGCATCCGGGAGAAAGATCTGGAGAAGACGCAGAATTATCTGAAAGAGGATCTGGCGGATTTTTGCGGGTAAGAAATGAAACAGAGTGCATGGGAACGAAAAAATCCCAATACACTCTGTTTTTTTGCGCGCTGGAGACCTTTTTCAGGCACGCTCCGGTGCTCGTGATTATCCATGAAAATGCTTCTCCCGATACTGCTGCGGTGTCACCCCGCTGCTTTTCTTGAACTGCCGGTAAAAGTAGGAAACGTTTGCGATTCCGATCTGGTCACAGATTTGCTGGGGGGAGAAGCTTGTGGTGGCAAGCAGGCGTTTTGCGGCTGCCATGCGTTCATCCATAATGTAGCTGCTGAGCGACGCTCCTGTTTTCGTACTGAAAATGTGGGACAGGTAGTCCAGGTTCATGTGGATTTCCTCGGCGATGGAGGTGCGGCCCAGTTCAGGATCGGAAAGATGCGAACGGATATGAATATCTTGGTATACTGATCTTGTTTCGTGCGAATACTATATCAAATTTGTAGTATGTTTGCTACGCCGATTTTCTGAATCTTTTATAAAGAGTCCCTGACTTCCGCAAGCGTCGGAATCGATGTGCTGGCGCCCTTTTTCCCTACCGCAATCGCAGATGCCATGGCGGCAGTCTTGAGTGCTTCTTCCGGTGTTTTTCCGTTTATGATTTCACCGACAAAGTATCCGGTAAAGGTATCGCCTGCCGCTGTGGTATCAACGGTTTTTACCGGGAAAATGCCCTGTGCGCAGCGTTTGGTGTGATAGCCATACATGGAACCTTCTTTGCCGAGGGTGAGCACAATTTTGCTATCCGGAAATTTGTGAACCAGTCCGTTCAGCAGAGCAGTGCCATCCGCGTTTTCAGCAAGGGCAGCACCCGTTTCTTTTAAAATTGCAGCGGCCTCAATTTCGTTCAGAATCAGATATTCGGCCTTTTCGAGCGGCATCTGGAAAATCTTTGCATTGACGGGTGAGGGGTTCAGCACAATGTGCATGCCTTTTTCGTACGCGCAGTTCATAAGATAAGGGATCTCACTGATCTCATTCTGCAGGACCAGATAGTCGCCCGGTTCAGCGAAGGTTAATATATGAT
Source organism: Blautia sp. AM42-2 (assembly GCF_003480245.1). Lineage (NCBI taxonomy): Bacteria > Bacillati > Bacillota > Clostridia > Lachnospirales > Lachnospiraceae > Blautia > Blautia sp. AM42-2. Next base: position 36,133 of record NZ_QUIM01000016.1, on the reverse strand, counting down.
CCACATCCGCTTTAGTAATGGCCTGATTTGCACCGCCGAAGAGGATAATACAGTTTTCACCTTCCGGTGTATTCTGAATGATCGTGTGTCCCGATGATCCTTCTTTTTTCAGAACAAGATCCGTGTGAACACCAGCATCTTTCAGCGTTTCCAGCAGCGGAGCAGAATCCTCCGCCCCAACAGCGCCGGCATGCCACGTTTCCAGACCATATTTTGCAAAAGCAATCGCCTGGTTCAGCCCTTTTCCGCCGCTGAAAATCTGCCGGTCATCCGCTAAAAGCGTCTCGCCGGGCTGGACAAAATGATTGACGGAGTAGACGTAATCGATATTTAAAGAACCGAAGACTAATACTTTCATAGATACTCTCTTTCTGCTTCCTGTTTATTTTACAGAATCCGTCACAAGGAAGACACCATAGCTTTTCGGAAGCGGTAAAGCCAGTACATAGATTCCTTGTACTTTATCATAATGCAGAACCTCCGTTTTTTCAAATCAAAATCAAAGCCTGTTTGAAAAAGTCTGTTAAAAAGGTTTTCCGCAAAATGTGTGTCACAATTTACGGGAGATTTTGCCCGGATGAGGGCATCGTAGCGGTTTTAAGGGTGGATAGAAAGAGCAACATAAAAAAGCCATCTGTGCAAGTCTGCCCAGATGGCTGTCAAGCGTAATACTTTTGTTATTTACAAACTTCGTCAATATCCACACGGTCGATCATAATATTCAGGATCTCCGTATCGGTATCTTTCATGCCGACTCTTCCGATGTATCCCATACTCTTGATCGTATCCTCGACATCTTCCCGCACGATACCTTCTCCCGGCTGGAAGCTTCTGTGGTGCTGGCCCATGTAATGAGCCAGAATTGCGGCATCAACAGCGGATGCGATTTTTGCTGCACAGGAGGATTTTGCTCCGTCGCAGACGATACCGCCGACGTTTCCGATGGTGTTGACGATGGTCAGGCTGACATCCTCATACGATCCGCCGGAAAGATAGGTGATGGCAGCTCCTGCGCCGCAGCCTGCGCTGACGGCACCGCAGTAAGCGGAAAGGCTACCAATATATTTTTTCTGATGAACGGCGATCAGATTGCTGACAACGAGTGCGCGGTACAGTTTATCCTGAGAAACGTTCCATTCTTTTGCAAATTCAATAACAGGAAGAGAAACGGTCATACCCTGGTTTCCGCTGCCGGAATTGATGACAACCGGAAGGGAACAGCCGCTCATACGTGCATCGGAACCGGCAGCTGCGCGGGCACGGGCACGGATTTTAACGTCATTGCCATAATCATTCAGAAGGGTGCGGCCTACCTGTGCTCCGTACGGATGATTCAGGCCTTCATCGGAAATCGCAGAGTTCATGGTGATCTGACGGTCAAGAATGTCTTTGACATCTTCGATTCTTACTGTATCGGCAAATTCGAGAATGTCTTTGACATTCAGCACGCTTTTATCTACATATTCCGGAGAGTCCTCATGTGCGGCAATCTGGTAGAGCACTTCGCCGTCCTTTACAATGCGTGAAATCAGTGTATGGCGGTTGACAATGGTAACCTCCGCACTATGTTCCCCGGCAATGACTTTTGCAACGATATAGAGATTTTCTACACCTTCCTTTAACGTACAGGTGCAGAATCCCTGCTGTACCAGCTCTTTTGTCTTTTCGATGTCTGCTTCGGTTACGTCCTCAAGAACCTCAAGCTCACGATCTGCCCGTCCGCCGACAACACCGAGTGTTGCCGCAACATCAATTCCCTTCAGTCCGTTGGAATTTGGAACCTTAACGCCTTTTACATTTTTGATAATATTTCCGCTACAGCAAAGTTCAATCTTCTCCGGCATCTGTCCGAGTACCTCGTGTGCTTTCGCAGCCGCATAGGCAATCGCAATCGGTTCGGTACATCCGAGGGCCGGAACAAGTTCGTTCTTTAAAATCTTTACATAACTGTTGTATAATTTCTGATCCATTGAAGTTCTCCTGTGTGTTTTTTATCCGGATAAACAATAAGTTTTGCATACTATCTGGTTATACTAATGATATATCACTGATAATATCAGATGTCAAGCATAGAATTGCATCTTCCCAGGCTACAAGACTGAATTTGCGGAATGCTTGTTCTTCTTCGGCTGTTATAGCCCGCGTGAACAGTTCTCGTCGCAGGTTTTGTTTCGGAAATTCTTTTCAGACACACGTTGGGATTTTCCGGCAACACGTTGTATTTTTTTTCGACATGTCCTATACTGAAATATATAGCAAAGACCCAAAATAATACGCAAAAGGCAGTATTGCAGAGCGCGAATTACAAGGAGCCGATGGGAAGGCGTACCAGAGTATGATAAAAATCTGTGACGCAGTAATTCGCGCTTTGTGGTGCTGAATTTCTTACAGGGGAGGAAGTCTGTATGCAAAAAATTACGTTTCGAAAATTAATCGGAGAGAACTATATTTACCCGGAGCTGCAGGGACACTTTATAGAATTTCTTGGTTCTTGTATTTACGATGGCATCTGGGTCGGTGAGGATTCGGAGATTCCGAATTATCATGGAATCCGCAAAGATCTTGTGGATGCGTTTCAAAAGCTGCATCCGCCGGTGATCCGCTGGCCGGGCGGATGCTATGCGGATGTTTACCACTGGAGAAACGGTATCGGACCAAGAGAGAACAGGCCGGTTACTTATAATGAAAATTTTGGTACATTTGAAACCGATCCGAATCAGTTCGGTACGCACGAGATGATGGAATTCTGTGAAATGATCGGCGCAAAGCCATGGTTTAATATCAACATGATGACAGGTTCTCCGGCAGAGATGCGTGAATGGATGGAATACTGCAACAGGCGAGAATCCACAACACTTACCAGAGAGCGGAAGGTAAACGGACACGAAGCGCCGTTTCAGGTAGAATACTGGGGTATTGGAAATGAAGTCTGGGATGGCGGCGGAAAAATGACGCCGCAGATGTATGCGGATGAATATCGGAAATTTACATCGTCCTGTCCATCCTTTGGATCGGGCGATCAGGCATTTCCGCCAAAATGCATTGCCAGCGGTCCGGATGGCAACAAGCCAAAAGAGCGTGTTGCGTGGACGAAAGACTTTTTCAAGGAGATGGGAAAATACCGTATGCCATCGCTTTACGGCTATGATCTCCATTTTTACAACTGGAATCTGAAACAGCTTCAGACAGAGAAAAAGTTCGATGAAAAACAGTGGTATGACGTGATCAATGGATGCAAAGAGCTGGAAAATGTCATTCACGAGCAGCGCCGCCTGATAGACGCCGGTCTTGAGACACTTCCGAAACCGGAGGGTCCGTTCCAGGCGGCACCGAGAAAATGTGAACTGATTGTCGGTGAGTGGGGCAACTGGCACAGCAGTGCATTTAATGCGCGCCCGGCGCTGTATCAGCAGTGTACGATGCGCGATGCCGTTACAACTGCACTGACGCTCGACATCTTCCACCGCAATACCGGGGATGTGCGCATGGCATGTGTGGCACAGTCTGTCAATGTCCTGAATTCCCTGTTCCTGACGGATGGTGAGCATTGTATTCTGACACCAAACTACGATGTGTTCGATATGTATCAGGTGCATCAGGGTGCGTATACGCTTGGCTTTGAGGAAAAGAACAAAGATCCTGAGGTCTGCATTTTTGCCTCGATCAAAAATGATGATATCTACGTCAATCTCGTAAATACAAGTTACAGCGAATCAAAGAAAATCGAATTGAAATTCAAACAGTGTCCGGAATTTGTTGAGGCCAAAACACTGTACTCCAAAGATCCGCAGAACTACAACGATGCGAAACATCCGAACCGAGTCCGCTGCAAAGAAGGAAAAGCACCTGCACGGGAAAAAGACTCCTTCCAGATTGCACTGCCGGCGGCTTCGGTCAGCGTTTATCATTTCAGAAAAACAGAAACAGAAAAGTAATACATATAAAACGGGCCGCCCCGGGGAAAAGGATTGTTCCCACAGGGCGGCTCATTTCTATTACAAAAACAATTCAATCACAAACACCACGGCACAGCATGCCACCGAAACCTGAAACAGGCTTGCACCGAACCATGCGGCTGCGATGCCGACGACAAGCGCGAGTGCGCCGGAAACAGGGCTCTGTGTTGCATGGACAATCGCCGGGAAGGTCATGACGGACAGCGTCACGTATGGAACGTAGTACAGAAACGACTGAATAAACTGATTTTTAATCGGCTTCCGAATCAGCGTCAGCGGCAGAATCCGGATTGTGTAGGAAACCAGAGCCATGACGGCGATATAGATATAATTATTGTACATCAGCATTTTCCTCCTCTGTCTTTACCGGGAACAGGATAGCTCCGGCGCAGGAAATCAGAACGGTGAGCAGAATCGTTCTGGTTCCGTCGGAGAGAGTGGAGATGCCCGGGAGATAGCTGCAGATAAAGCTTAAGAAAAAGCTGACGGCAACAAGACCCGCTACCACACGGCTCTTTCGCGCCGGGGGAATGATGATTGCAAGGAACATGCCGTACAGCGCCACGCTTAAGGCACTGACAGCGCGCAGCGGCAGCAGATTTCCGGCAATAATACCAAGAGCCGTGCCGATCGACCACGCGGGAGCAGCGACGAGAATGGCACCGTATGTATAATACGGATTCAGCCAGCCCGGGCGCGCAATTGTGATGCCGAACAGTTCATCCGTCACATCGTAACCAATGAGAAAACGGTGGAAAAACGGCGTGTCCGGTGAAAAACGCTGGGCAAGCGCGCAGCTCATCAGAAGATACCGCGCATTGGCGATGAGCGTAATGATAGCGACCTGCAGATAGCCTGCGTTGGCGGCAATCAGTGTAAAGGCAGCGTATTCTCCGGCGGAAGCATTGTTGAAAAGACTGGCGAGAAAGCCCTGAAAAGGACTAAGACCTGCCTTACGCGCTGCAATGCCGAGCGAAAACGAGACCGCAAAATAGCCAAGCCCGATCGGAATGCCATCGCGGATTCCGTTGACCAGAACCTGGCGGGAAAATGAATAAGATCTTTGTGAACTCATAAAAAGCTACTTCCTTTTCTTTCGCAGAAGCTAGAGCATGTCTGAAAAAATCATTTCCGTAATCTGAGATTCGCAGCTTACGAAAAGTTTTTTTCAGACATGCTCTGGCTTCTGACAAAAATGTTGGGGTCAAGAGATCAAAAATCCTCTTGCAAGCGAGCTTGCACCGGCTTTTTGATCTTTTGCCCTGATATCTGATGAAAATTATAGCAAGTTTCGACAGGTTCGTAAACTCTTATTTTGCTCTTGTTCGTTTCCATTAGCCACCGCTTACGCCTGCGTTTCTAAGTCTGTTGAACTGAATTGTATAAAATTATGTACAAAAACAGAAGATAAAGCTTGAAAATAGAAGAAAAATCCATTAATATCTATGTATACAAAAAACATTACCGAAGGTGGTGCCTACGATGAAACTGCGTGCGCTTGCAAAAATAAATCTTGGTCTTGATGTGACCGGAAAAAGAGAGGATGGTTACCATGAAGTCCGCATGGTAATGCAGACGATCCAGATGTACGATCAGCTGGAAATAAAGGAGAGCAAAGAACCCGGAATAAGGCTTACAACCAATCTGCCGTTCCTTCCGTGTAATGACGGAAATCTCGTATACAAAGCGGCCAAGCTTCTGATGGATGAATTTGATATCCGTCAGGGCGTTGATATGAACCTGACAAAATTTATCCCGGTAGCGGCCGGCATGGCGGGCGGAAGCTCGGATGCGGCAGCAGCACTGGTAGGAATTAACCGCATGTTTCAGCTTGGTCTGACCAAACGCCAGCTGATGGAGCGGGGTGTGCAGATCGGAGCGGATGTTCCGTACTGTGTGATGCGCGGTACGGCGCTGGCAGAAGGAATCGGCGAAAAGCTGACATCCCTTCCCGGCGTACCGATGTGCTACGTGCTGATCGGAAAACCGGGCATCAATGTTTCGACGAAATTTGTCTATGGAAACCTGCATCTTGATGCGGTGACGGAGCATCCGGATATCGACGGCATGGTAGAGGCGATCCGAAATCATGACCTGTACGGCATCACGGACCGCATGGGAAATGTGCTGGAATCCGTGACGTGTCCGGCGTATCCGGTGATCGATGAGATCAAGGCACAGATGATGAAAAACGGTGCGGTCAATGCGATGATGAGCGGCAGCGGCCCGACCGTATTCGGCATTTTCGACGATCCGGACAAGGCAGAATTTGCCCGCGATCAGTTAAAAATAAGCGGACTGTCGAAACAGACATTCCTGACTACAGTATCAAAACCGGGAGGTACAAAGTATGGCAAAAAATGAGTTAGACCTGCAGATGGAGGATTATCAGTACCTTCCGCTCCGCGATGTCGTGTTCCGCACACTGCGCCAGGCGATTCTGCGCGGGGAGTTAAAGCCGGGTGAACGGCTGATGGAGATCCGGCTGGCAAATCAGCTTGGCGTTTCACGTACGCCGATCCGTGAAGCGATTCGCATGCTGGAATTGGATGGCCTTGTAATCATGGTGCCGCGAAAGGGTGCACAGGTGGCGCAGATCACGGAAAAAGATCTGAACGATGTGCTGGAGGTGCGGCTCGGACTCGAGGAGCTGGCGGTAAAACTGGCGTGTCAGCGGATTACAGAGAGCGAACTGCAGAAGCTTTATCAGGCATCGCGCAGCTTTGAACAAATGCTGGAGACAACAGAGACGGATGATCTGCAGAAGCTTGCAAAGGCAGATGTGGCATTCCATGATGTGATTTATCAGGCGACGAACAACGAGCGCCTGATTCAGCTGCTGAACAATCTGCGGGAGCAAATGTACCGTTACCGGATTGAATATTTAAAGGATGTAAAATCCCGACGTTCCCTGGTCGAGGAGCACGATGCCCTCTATGAACGTATGAAAAATCGGGATCTTGCAGGCGCACAGAAGATGATCCGCGAGCATATCGAGCGACAGCAGGAGAGTATTATGCAGACCGTACATCACCAGAGCATGACGGGTGTAGAAGAAAAATAAAAGCGTATAAAATTTCGAAAAAGGAACATTCTGTTACAGAGTAAAAAAATCGTGACAGAATGTTTTTTTATGGAATTTTGCAGAGTATATTTCTCCAGATGGTTTTTCGGAAGCTTTCAAAAGGAGGAGAAGGAGGGACGCAGGCATGGAAAAAGAGAAGACGCAGATTTCACTCACACTGGCGGAAAATGAAAGCGTGATCCGTACATGGTGTGAAAATTGCGATGATATTCAGATCCGCCCGATGAAACTCGGCAAAACGGGCGGAACCGGTGCGCTGCTGATCTACGTAGAAGTGGCGGTGAGCTGCGTTATGTTGAAGGATTCCGTGATCGGGAAGCTGTTGAACCGTCTGATGGAGGTTCCCGAGGCAGATATCCCGGGGGTTCTCTCGGAAAATCAGCTCGGAATTTCGGATGCACTGGAATTTGACACTATGGAAGCTGCGTTCGCTTCCATGCTTGCGGGAAATGCAATTCTTTTTGTGGATCATTATGACCGTGCAGTCAAGATCGGATCGAAGGGTTATCCAAATTTAGGAGTGCAAAAAGCGGAGTCCGAAAAAGTGCTGCGCGGCTCTAACGAAGGTTTTTCCGACTCTGTCAAAACCAACACGGCACTCGTCCGCAAGCGTCTGCGGACCACCGATCTGAAAGTGGAGGAGATACATTTTGGTGCGCGTTCTGATACGGTTCTGGCTCTGGTGTATGAGAAAGAGCTGATTTATCCGAAATTTCTGGAAGAGGTAAAACAGCAGATTGCCGGCTGGGAGGTGGACGGCGTTTTTGACAGCGGCATGGTCGAGCAGCTCTGCGAACCGCAGTGGAAATCGCCGTTCCCGCGCTTCGAGACGACCGAACGGCCGGACCGCGCGGCGATGGAGATTCTGGACGGAAGAATCCTGCTTTTATGTGATAATTCCCCGGTCGGGATTCTCTTCCCGGCATCATTTGACAGCTTTTTAAAGGTCAGTGAGGACCGGTATCATCATTTTCTGATCGTCTCATTTGAGCGGCTGCTGCGGTATGCGGCGGTCTTTCTCACCCTGTGGATTTCGGGCGGATACCTGGCTGTCACGGGCTTTCACACACAGGTGCTTCCGACCAAACTCCTGCTGGCGTTCGCCGAAGCGCGGAAAGGCGTTCCGTTCCCCGGCATTCTGGAAATTCTTCTGATGGAATTTGCTTTTGAACTGATCCGCGAGGCCGGTGTGCGCATGCCGGGGCCGCTTGGCGGGACGATCGGAATTGTGGGCGGGCTGATCATCGGAGATGCAGCGGTTTCCGCCAATCTGGTGAGCCCGATGACCGTCGTTGTGGTTGCGGTTTCGGCGCTCTGTTCGCTGGCGATTCCGAACGAAGAGTTTGGTGCGCCGTTCCGGCTGCTGAAGTTCGGCTTCATTTTGCTCGGCGGATGGCTCGGCATTTTCGGCATGGTGCTCGGCACGTTTCTTCTCGCGGGTCATCTTGCCGGGCTTACGAGTTTTGGCATTCCCTATCTGATGCCGTTCGTCGGGAAAGGACTTGCGGGCTACCATGCGCCGAAGGATTCCGTATGGCGGCCGCCGCTGCATCAGATGCGGGAGCGGCCGGTCTTTACAAAGCGCAATCAGAGAGTGCGGCTGCGGAAAAACAGAAAAGCTGCGGAGCCGGAAGAAAAACAGGAAAGGGGAGAGTGACGCATGTTTTCGGAAAATGACAGAATTTCACAGCGCCAGATGGAACGCCAGATCGTGCTCGTTCTGCTCTGCCCGGCGTTCTGGCAGCTCGCGGCGTACGGCGCATCGGACGGCCTGCCCGGTATGGCAGGGATTTTCGTTGGATATGGGCTGCTGGCGGTGTGGTGCATTTATCTCGTGCGCCTTGGCGGGCTTTACTGCCGCCTGGAAAGCGTGATGGGAAAGGCTGGGAAACTCCTTCTGGCAGTGATGTATCTGTGTTATCTGCTTTTCCTCGGCGGAACACTGCTTCGCAGAATGGCGGAGCTTGCCGCCGCGTATCTGACAGCGGGTGTACCGCAGGAGCTCTGCGGACTGTTTCTGCTCGCGGCGGCCGGGTTTGGTGTCGGCAGTGAAGTACAGAAAAGAGGACGGCTGGCGGAAGCACTCTATCCGTGGATTGTGGGCGGGATTTTGATTCTGCTTCTGCTGACGGTTCCGCAGATGCATTTTTCCTCGTTTGAGGATGCCTGGAAGACAGCAAAGTCTGTTGAAATTGTGGATAACGGAATACTTTTTGGGTGGAATGTGTGGAGAACACTGGAAAATGGAACACCGATTGCGCTGCTGCCGTTTTTACTGGGGCATGTGCAGAAAGAGCACAGGAGTGTCATTCTTCCGGTGACGCAGAGTATCTGGAAAACGGGGCTTCTTGTAATTGCAGGAAGCATGGCGCTGCTCGGCGTTTTCGGCCGGCGCGGCACGGCTGCGGCGCAGGACCCGCTCTTACTGTTAATGGCAGGAACGAGCCTGCCGGGTGGATTTCTGGAGCGGTTTGATATTCTGTGGATGGCATTTCTTTTGATGGGACTGCTGTTCACACTGGGAAGTCTGCTGTTTTACGTATCGCTGATCGGAGAGAAGACGGGACTGTGGAAACCGCAGAATCTCTATGTACGGATCGGTACAGTGCTTTTTATATGGCTGCTGTCATGCGCGGAAAGCGGCTGGTCGGTCCGATACGGTTACTTTCCGTTTTTCCTTGCCATCACGGTGCTGCTCGGCTTCTGCCAGAAGCATATGAAAAAACTGCGGCTTGTGTGTCTGGCGCTGGGCAGTATGATTTTCCTGTCATCCTGCGGGGCAGTAGAGCCGGAAAAGCGGCTGTATCCACTGGCGGTTGCCTTTGATTATATGTCGGAAGAGGCGACTGCGCCGGAAAACAGTGAAACTGGGGAAGAAACCGGGACGGCGGTCAGTGAGAGCGGCGGAGAAAAGGAGACGGCTGGCGGTAAATGGCGCGTCTGGTATGCGCCTGCGAATCTTGCGGTGGTGACCGGCCAGGGAAAGGATGAGCAGGAGGAGGGAACCGACGAGGACCCCGCATCGCTGTTCTTTGAAGCGGAGACGTTTGAGGAGATTGCGCAGCAATATGACAGCACAGAGGAATATGATCTCGACACCGGACACGTCCAGGCGATTGTATTTTCCGATGCACTGCTCAGTGACCGGGGACGGATGGAAGAACTGTTGAAGTACCTGGAACAGGACCGTGCGCTTGGGCACAGTGCCTATCTGTTTCACGCAGAAAAACCAGAAGATATCATGGAGCAGAACGGAAAACAGGTGGAGTCTGTCGGTGAGTACCTGTGCGGAATTTATGACAACCGGGTGAAAAGAAAAGAGGCGGTGACACTGGCGGACTTGTGCTATGCGTGGGAAAACGAAAGGAGCATTCTGTGGATTCCGAAAGCGCCGTAAAAGGTTTAAAGTGTATGGAATATCGGAGCGGGCAGTGAGTGTCTGTGTATAAAAGTTTTGAAATCCGGCAAAACTGGAAAAAACAGGAGGCAGCATATGAATGAGAAAAAAGTACAGAGCCGGAAACGGAATCAAAATCAGACACAGAAGAAATCCAGGGACAGGCAGGCGCAGCCCCGAAATACATTTGGGAACCAGTATAGAAGTCAATTCCAGGCGGCATTTCAAATTTTCTGCCGCCGCTGGCTCCCCGTCTGCATTGCGGCGCTGATCCTTTCCGGAACCGCCAATCTTCTCCGCGAGTCCCGTCTGCAGCAGGAAGTCGCTGCAAAGATCGTGCGCTTTCACGTAAGAGCCAACAGCGACTGCGCCTCCGACCAGCAGATCAAGCTTCAGGTACGCGATGCCGTTGCCGAAGAACTGCAGACGATCCTGCACGGAGCCGAAACAAAAGCAGAAACCGAAGAAATCCTGCGTGAAAACGAGCCCTCCATCCGTGCCGCCGCCCTTCAGACGCTGCGCGCAGGAGGCAGTACTGACGATATCACCGTAACGTACGGAAAAGCCAGTTTTGAGGAAAAAGAAACGGGCAATTATATTCTCCCCGCCGGAACGTACGACGCTCTTCAGATCAACATCGGCAGAGCCAAAGGGCACAACTGGTGGTGCATGCTGTACCCGTCCATCTGCTTTTCGGATGCCCTGCGCCCCGTAAACGAGGACGGCGAAAGTGCAGAAAAAGTCGAAAAAAGCCGGATTCCGCTGCAGAATCTGTTGAGTGACGCCGCCTACCGCGAAATCCTGAAAAGTGACTGGATTTCGTTCCGGTTTTTCTGGCGTTAGGCGGATTTTTCGAAAGACTTTCAAGAGAAATGATTGCAATATTCCTCCATTCGGGTTAAAATAATGTATCAGCAACCTATTTTAACCAGGGTCGTGAAATGAAAAAAGAAATGTAAAAATTCAGATATATTAAATATAGAAATGAACCCCATTCGGCATGACAAAAAAGTAATGCCGGATGAAAAATGGAGGAAAGTATGAAAGCAGACAGACAGGCGCCGATCGGCGTCTTTGATTCCGGTGTCGGCGGACTGACCGTAGTGCGTGAGATTATGCGAAACCTGCCCGACGAACGAATCGTATATTTTGGAGATACCGCGCGTGTGCCGTACGGTTCCAAATCGAAAAATACCGTCATCCGTTATTCCCGCCAGATCGTACACTTTCTGGAAACCCAGCAGGTCAAGGCAATCGTCATCGCCTGCAACACCGCAAGTGCGCTGGCACTCGATACGATCGAAAAAGAGATTGATCTCCCGATCATCGGCGTGGTAAAACCGGGCGCACAGATGGCCGTCGAGACGACGCAGAACAAGCGTGTCGGCGTCATCGCAACCGAGAGCACTATTCAGAGCGGCCTCTACCAGCAGCTCATTACCGAGGCAGATCCGGCGATCACCGTTTACGGAAAACCGTGTCCGCTGTTCGTGCCGCTCGTGGAAGAGGGCTGGACAAAAGATCCGATCACCGAGGAAGTGGCGCGCCGCTATCTGGCAGAGATTCTGGATAAAGACATCGACACGCTGATTATGGGATGCACCCACTATCCGCTGCTGCGTTCTCTGCTGCGGAAAGTAGTCGGAGAAAAAGTAACACTCGTCAACCCGGCATACGAAACCTCACAGGCACTGCGCAGACTGCTGCGGGAGCTGGATCTGGAGAATCCGGGAAACGATGAGCTGGGCCGTCAGAAATACCAGTTCTTCGCAAGCGACGGCGTGGAGCGGTTCAATGCCTTCGCACATTCCGTTCTGCCGGAGCAGATCAGCGATACGAAACAGGTACAGATTGAAAACTATTAAAAACGACATACAGAAAAGAGAGAGGAACATCAGAAAAGGATGGAAAAAGACGTACTCATCAGCATCCGCGGACTGCAGTATCTGATGGATGAGGAATCCGGCGAACAAGAACCGGTGGAGGTTATGACGACGGGTTCGTACTACAAGAAAAACGGCCATCACTTTCTGATCTACGACGAGGCAACCGAAGGCTTTGACATGATGACGCACAATATGATCAAATTTACGGAAAACGCCCTCGAGGTGCGCAAGCGCGGCCTCATTGATGTCCATATGATTTTTGAGGAGGATAAAAAGAACATTTCGTTTTATCACACGCCATATGGCATGATCAACATGGGAGTTGCGGCGACGAAGGTCAGAATGAAAGAGACGCCGGATCAGATTTTACTGAAGGCAGAATACGCGCTCGACATCAACGACAGCTACGTGGGGGACTGCGTAATCGATATCGAGGTAAGACCGCGGGAAGGCGGAAAACTGAATTTATAAAAAAATACCCGGGAAGAATGAAAATCATTCAACTCGGGTATTTTCGCGAGCAACGAGCCAAAGTCCGGGCTTGCACGAGACCTTGGCGACTGCCGCGAAAGCAAAAAGAAACACGCAAAGCGTGTTTCTTTTTGCTTCAGATGAAATTTTATTTTTCCTCGCCGCGTGCCTTGCGGAGCATTTTCTGCCAGAAGCCGTTTTTCTTTGCCGGCTGCTCTAAAGAACCGCGGATGCCGCGAACTCCGGTGATATAGATACCGCTTACGGTAGCCTTGACTTCTTTTTTTACCGGGATCTGATCGAAGATAGAAGCGTCGCAGATCAGGGTCATGATTCTCGGACCGACTTTTGCTTTGACGATCGGCAGTTTTGCACGACGCATCATTTTCGGTGTCTGGTCGATGACCATCTGTGGAAGTCCGGAATCTTTCATGCGAAGCTTTTTCTTATCTATGATCAACATGGAGACAGTCTGTTTCATGGCCTCCATTTGTTCCTGCTGTGCGGCCTGTTTTGTCTGTGCTTTTTTACCGAAGTAATACAGCAGACCAAGGATGACAGCGATGACAGCTAATACGATTAATACGATAATCCAGGGTTTCATCCCTCTATTCCTCCTCTGCAAAAAATAATGTGGGCATCGGAACATACAATGCCAGTCTATGAACATTCTAACATTGATTTCGGCAAAACGCAAACACATTTTAGCGCAATCCAGGCGATTTTACGGTCGAAAATCATAAGAATTTCTAAAATCGGAGCCCCAGCCTTTTTTTTACCAGACAAGTATGGTAAAATGAGATTTACAACGCGCCGGGAACGGCGTAGTATGGAGGAAAATTCAAGAATGAAAAGAAAAGCAGCAGTCATGCTTCTGCTCATGACACTGGGAGCAGCCAGTGTGAGCGGATGTGGAAAAAACAATACAACAAGCAGCAGTTCCGTATCAAGCGCAAGCAGCACAAGCGCTTCCTCAGCATCCGATGCGTCGAGCGCAGGCAGCACATCGTCCGACAGCACAGCTTCTGAGGAATACGCTTCCCCGAGTGATGTAGACGGGATTCCGGTTGTCGATGAGGAAGTTGATCCGGCAGAGTGTGTAACGCTTGGAGATTACAAAAAGCTGACACTGGAAAAGAAAGTAGAGCAGGTAACGGATGATGACGTACAGACGGCCATTATGGCAGAGACAGCTGTCACCATGGACGATCCGGATGCCACCGTACAAAAAGGCGACACCGCCGATATTGCCTATGTTGGAAAAGTTGACGGCAAGGAGTTTGACGGCGGAAGCAGTGATTCCTACAATCTGGTGATTGGTTCCGGAACCTTCATCGATGGATTTGAAGATGGTGTCGTTGGAATGAAAACGGGGGAGACAAAGGATCTGAACCTGAAATTCCCGGACAGCTATCAGAGTACCGATCTGGCAGGAAAAGACGTTGTGTTTACCGTTACGGTAAATGCGTTTACCCGCCCGGCAGAAAACATTGACGGATGGGAGCTCGATGATGCATGGGTAGCAAAAAATACAGATTACAGTACTGTGGAGGAATACCGTGCCGGAAAACGCGCAGAGCTGGAGGCTGCAAATGAGACGACAGCGGAAAATAATCTGCAGAATGACGCGATGCAGCAGATGGCAGACGGCTGTACGTTTCACAAAATTCCGAAATCCTATATCACCCTTGGCGAAGAAGATTACGATAAACGGTATACCACTTATCTTCAGAATTACGGCATTTCCCTGGACGACTATCTGGAGCAGTATGCGGACAGAGCAACCTACAATCAGGAGAAAGCAACGTATGCAGGAACGATGGCAAAAAGTGCCCTTCTTCTGGATGCCGTAAAAGAGGCAGAAGGCTGGACTACAGATGACCAGGATTACCAGCAGATCTTAAACGACGAGGCAGCCAATGCCAATATGTCGCAGGAAGATTTCCTGAAGGCAGCCAATGACTATTACGGGGAAGATACGGTAGTGCGCAACATCATGATGGAGCGCATGATCAATATGGTTCTCGACAATGCAACAGTCAATACCGTGACTGTGGATGCAGACGGAAATACAGTAAAATAAAAAGAAAAATCACCCCGGAAAACAGGATGAAAACTTCTGTTTTCCGGGGTGATTTAACCGAATCAAGTAAGTCCCCTGCTTCCATTGCGAAAAGCAATAAGCAGTGGGTGGGGACTTGCTTGTATCAGGAGGAGTGCAAGCTCCTTCTGATAAACTGCGGAGCAGTTATTTGGTTATGAGCAAGTAGCGAAGCGGATTGTGAATATCCGCTTCGCATGTGGGAAACGAATTATGTTCGTTACGCCATGATTTTGCGGAACAGATCCTTCAGATCTTCTACGCTTGCATCCTTCGGGTTGCCCGGTGCGCAGGCATCTGCGTGTGCGGAATCTGCAAGGAACTGCAGATCTTCTTCTTTGACTGCCTCGAGAACAGATGGGATTCCAACGTCTGCGGACAGCTTCTTAACAGCATCAATCGCTGCTTTTCTATACTCTTCCTGAGACATTTCGTCTACACCTGTAACGCCCATGGCACGTGCGATTTCGCGGTATTTCTCACCGGTGCACTCCTGGTTGTATTCCATAACGATCGGAAGCATCATGGCACATGCAACACCGTGTGGGGTATCATAAACAGCACCAAGGGTGTGTGCCATGGAGTGAGCGATTCCAAGACCTACGTTGGAGAAGCCCATACCTGCGATGTACTGGCCAAGAGCCATGCCTTCGCGTCCCTCTTTGGTGTTTGCGACAGCACCGCGCAGAGATTTGGAGATGAGTTCGATGGCTTTCAGATGGAACATGTCAGTCATTTCCCATGCAGCTTTTGTGGTGTAGCCTTCGATTGCGTGAGTCAGAGCGTCCATACCGGTGGAAGCGGTCAGGCCTTTCGGCATGGAGGACATCATATCCGGGTCAACAACTGCGATGATCGGCATATCGTGCGGGTCAACGCATACGAATTTACGTTTTCTCTCTACATCGGTGATAACGTAGTTGATGGTAACCTCTGCAGCAGTACCGGCTGTAGTCGGAACGGCGATGATCGGTACGCACGGATTTTTGGTCGGTGCGGTGCCCTCAAGGCTTCTGACATCCTCAAACTCCGGGTTTGCGATGATGATACCGATGGCTTTGGAGGTATCCATAGAAGAGCCGCCGCCGATGGCGATCAGATAGTCAGCGCCGGATGCCTTGAAAGCTTCTACGCCGTGTTTTACGTTTTCGATGGTCGGGTTTGGCTTGATATCGCTGTAAAGCTCATAGTCGAGTCCGTTTGCGGTCAGAATATCGGTTACTTTGGAAGTAACGTTGAATTTAATCAGATCCGGGTCAGAGCATACGAAAGCTTTCTTGAAGCCGTGTGCCTTTGCTTCATTTGCGATTTCGGCAATAGCGCCTGCTCCGTGATAAGAGGTTGCATTTAAATTAATACGATTTGCCATGATTGAAAAACTCCCTTCTAAAATGAATAAATAGTTTTACTGAACTTGTTATTATATTAACAAATCCGGAAGGGAAAAAGAAAGTGACAGAAGAGGCGAAGTGTAACACTTTAAAAAAAATCGCCATTGTGACAAAAACAACAGAACAAAATTTGTGAAAAATAACCAGAGCGTGTCTGAAAAACCATTTCCGCAATCTGCAAGTCCCACTTTGACACGCTCTAAGAGAGCAGCTGCAGATTTCGGAACAGTTTTTTTAAGTCTTCCGGCATTGCCCGGACGAGAAGAGCGGCAAACTCGGAAGGTGTCAGATCCATGCTGGTAAGCACCCATTTTACGGTCATGGTGATGGAACCCTGACAGTACATTTCGAGAAGAAAATGTATTTCCGGTGAAACCGGACTGCCGCTTTTTTCGTGAATCAGATTTTCGTAGAACGCGAGAATCAGATCGAAATCGTGCTCACGCAGAGAATTCTGCTTGTCGTAGCGGAAGGCAGCGGCGAAAAAAGCTTTTTCTTTCTGAATATAGGTAAATTTCTTTTCCAGACTGTCAAAAACGGTCGTTCCGCGACCCATATGTTCGAAGGATTTTGTCAGTAATTTATCAAAATACCAGTTGATCAGATCGTATTTGTCGAGAAAATTGCGGTAGAAGGTCTGGCGGGTAACACCACAGATTTCACAGATCTGGCGCACGGTGATCTCTTCGACAGGGGTTGATTTCATGCACTCCTTCATGGATTCGGCAAGACGGTATTTTGTTTTTTCTCCTTTGGGAGCAGATACGGTGGAATGGATCATCCGGGCAGTTTCCTTTCGCTTCGAAAATTGTAACTATGCAGAGTTATGCATATATTATAACGCGAATCCGAAAAAATAAAAAGCCCTGAACATGTTCCGGAGATAAGATACAGGAACATATTCAGGACGATTTTGCTCATTTTCTTTTGTTTACGGCCTGTCCGACACAGTAGCATACAGCGGCAACAACCATGCCGTTGATGGAAGCGATGCCCCAGTGTAAGAGGTTCGCAACAATGGCACCGAGAATGACACCGGCAACCGCAAACCAGTCTACGGTTTTAAGCTTCGGCTGATCGGTTTCAAAGTCCTTTTTGTTCATGAAGTAGGCGAGCACCAGAATCATGCCGACCGGCGGCAGGGTACAATTCAGAATGTTGAGCCAGCCGCAGAAGTTGTAGTACAGCCATACGGAGGCAACCGTTCCGATGATACCGGAAAGGAGAACCATCGGTTTTTTCCTCTGATGGAAGATGTTGGCAAGACCAAGACCTGCGGTATACAGAGCGTTGTCGTTTGTAGTCCAGATATTAAGACCGAGAACGAGAACAGCCAGGTAGAACAGGTTCAGGCGGACCATAACCTCGAAGATATCGTTTCCGCCGACAAAGATCGAGGAAACGGCACCGAAGAAGAACATCAGGGAGTTTCCGATGAAGAAGGCCACAACCGTGGTGATGGCACCCGCTTTTCCGTCCTTTGCAAAACGTGCGAAGTTCGGGGTTGCGGTTCCGCCGGAAACGAAGGAGCCGATGACAAGACCGGCACCGCCGATGATAGTCAGAGATCCGCTGGATTTGGCAAACTGATCGATGATCGTTCCGTCGCCTCTCATTACGGCCATGACCATGGCGATCGTTCCGAGAATGGCAACACTTGGTACAGCGATATAGCTGACGATGGTCAGAGATTCAATACCAAAATAGGCAGAGGCGGTCATGCAGACGCCGGCAAGAATAACAAGTCCCCACTGTGCCGCAGTGCTTCCACCGAGCAGCTCCTTGGAAACCGGAATTGCAAACATGGCAAGACCGACACCAAACCATCCGATCTGCGTAAAGCTGGTCATGGCTGACGGCAGATAGGAACCTTTTTCGCCAAAGGCTCTCTGGGACAAAAGATCAAGTGACAGACCGGTTTTTGCACCGACGTAGCCGAGCAGACCGGTATAAATACCAAGAATGATTCCACCAAGGATCAGTGATCCCAAAAAGCCCCAGAAATCGAGGCCGTCAGCGAGCTGCTGGCCGACCCACATGCTTGCCGAGAAGAAGGTGAAGCCAAGCATGATCATAAACATAGTTACTACATTTTTCCGGGCAGAAGCCGGAACTGCGCTGTCCGCGAAGTCAACATCTTTTACTTTCTTTTCTTTTTCCATAATATCTCCTGAAAACTGTGATTACGGTTCGCCGAAATTCAGCGAACCGTAAGAAATGGTTTTTTGTTACAGCATGTATTTGCGAAGTGCTGCGGTAAACTCTTCAATTCGTTCAGCCGCAATTTCTTTCAGGGTAGCATCGCCAAGGCTTGCAATGTAACCTTTTTCCTGGCGGTACAGCCATTTGGCCACGCGTTCATCGATTTCTTCGTAGTGATTGATGTGAATCCACTCTTCGTAGGATGCGCCAAGCGGGCAGCCGAGCTTCTCCTCGAGCAGTCTGGTAAAGTCGATCCGGTCGGCCCTCTCCAGCATTTTATTCCAGAAATCGAGAACCTCCTCGACGTGCTCGTGGATTTCATAGCGTCTTGCACCGCCATCGTAGATGATGCATTTTTCAAACAGCGGATCGCGCATGGAAAGCGTTTCTCTTCGGAACTCCGGTGCAATGATACCGTCTTTCCAGTAGAAATCGACATCCGGCAGATTGATTCCGGATACGCCCTTGTCCTGATAGGTGCTGAAGATTCCTTCGTAATATACGGTGATAAAGCCTTCAAACTCCGGCCAGAACTCGCGGATTTCTTTTGTGAGACGTTCCAGGATTTTGATTCCGGTTGTGCCGCCGATCGTAAAGATGATAATGTTACGAAGGGAAGCACCGTGCTCACGGTAGAAATCGGTTACGTAGCGCAGGCAGTGGATCAGCGTCTCACCCGTTGCGATGATATCGCCGATCAGAAGTGTGCTTCCCGGAACCATTGTCAGCTTGCTGTATTTGATTTCCAGACCCGCGATCTCCTCTTCTTTGAAGACACGCTCACTTGACAGAAAGCTGATGTCATGCACACGAATGTGCTCACGGTAGCAGCTTTCCTCCAGCGGATAATTCAAAGCGCCGCGCAGGATGGAAAGGATGTTGGCTGCGGTTACCTTTCCCTGCTCTTTAAAATAATAAAGCATCTGTGAAGTAGACGGAATCAGGCAGTGATAAACCTCATATCCGACAACCTCCGGTGTGTTCAGAAGCTTTCTTGTCTCTGCTTCGGAAACGATATAGTATTCGTTCTCATAATCGCCGCCTGCGAGGCGATAGCAGTCCACGCCCTGTTCCGAAAACTCCGGCACCAGTTTTACTTCATTCCATTTTTCCATTCAAAAGTTCCTCCCGGTTTTCCCTCTTTGGTAAACATGTTATAAACTTTTAACAGTGTAAGGGGTAGCAACCTGATTGTCAAGGGAAAAGGCGAATTTACATGATTTTCTTACAGAAGAAGGGAATGCGCCGCGAGAAAAGGAATTTTACCGGGTTTTGCCTTCTCTGGAAAAATATTCCTTTGTAAGCTCCACAACCTTGCCCGAAAGCAGGAAGAGCGCAATCAGGTTTGGGATTGCCATGAGGCCGTTGAAGGTCTCGGCAATGCTCCACATCAGGCCGAGGTTTGCGGTGGCGCCAAGGATGGCAACCAGCGCATAGGCGGCCATAAAATATTTTGTGATTCTTTCGGAGAATAAAAACTCGATGCAGCGTGCACCGTAAAGTCCCCATCCGAGAATCGTGGAAAAGGCGAAGCAGCACATCGCGAACGCGGTGAGCAGCGAAACCCAGTTTCCGTATGTAAGGGTAAAACCGCTGATGGTCAGCTCTGCGCCGGCAGCCTGTCCGTAGGTGATGGAAGTACCGCTGCAGAGAATAACAAGTGCAGTTAAGGTACAAATCACGATCGTATCAATAAATACCTCAAAGATACCGAACATACCCTGTTTGACCGGCTTTTTTGTGTCGGCACAGGCATGCGCGATCGAACCGGTACCAAGACCTGCCTCGTTTGAGAAAATACCGCGGGACACACCTTTTTTCACACTCATGAGCATGCTTCCGACGATACCGCCTGTAACAGCAGAGGGACGGAAGGCGCCCTCAAGGATCGATACGAAAACAGACGGAATCCGGTTGAGATTCAGTAAAATTACACCGATGGCAAGGACAATATAAAACAGAGCCATAAACGGAACGAGCTTTTCTGTTACCTGTGCGATCCGTTTGACACCGCCGAGCAGGATCAGCGCTACGAGTGCCGCAATAATGATACCCTGAATCAGGTTGGAGGTCGGGATCGCGTCTTTTGAGATCACATGGTAATTCATCAGTGCGGAGTTGACTGCGGTTGTGATGGTGTTGACCTGCGTTGCATTTCCGGTTCCGAACACAGTCAGTACACCGAAAGCAGCGAAAAGATAGGCCAGAAAATGCCATTTTTTGCTGAGACCGTTTTTGATGTAATACATCGGTCCGCCGACGAGTTCCCCGTTGGCGTTTTTCTCGTGATAGAAAACAGCCAGTGTTACCTCGGCAAATTTCGTACACATGCCGAGCAGGGCGGAAACCCACATCCAGAACACGGCACCGGGTCCGCCGATAGCGATAGCGCCGGCAACACCGGCAATATTACCGGTACCGACCGTGGCGGCAAGTGCTGTACAGACCGCCTGGAACGGTGTAATTGCGCCATCGGAAGCATCTCGTTTGCGGAACATTCTTCCGAGCGTTGTGCGGATCGCATACGGGAATTTTCGAATCTGGAGAAAACGGGTGCGCAGACTCAGGTAAAGGCCGACACCGAAAATGCAGATCATAGCCGGAACACCCCAGATAAAATTGTTCACGGCATTGTTGATGGTTTCAATCAGTTGGAGCATAGATACCTCTTTCTTTTTCATAAGCAGAAGCACTTTCTTGGAAGATCAGTGCTTTCATAAAGT
Organism: Blautia sp. AM42-2; assembly: GCF_003480245.1. Lineage (NCBI taxonomy): Bacteria > Bacillati > Bacillota > Clostridia > Lachnospirales > Lachnospiraceae > Blautia > Blautia sp. AM42-2. Next base: position 14,921 of record NZ_QUIM01000016.1, on the reverse strand, counting down.
AACACAATGCAAAAAGTATATCATCTCAGACGAGATTTGCAAGTTTTTTTCGAGAAAAAACGCGGACCCCCAATTTTTTGCGATTCCGGAAAGATATATTTTCTCTAGCCTTATGGGTTTACCATGAGCCAGGCGGTTTTTTACGTTTTCTTCCAGTTTTTGTGAAGGAATGCAGCGAAGTATGATAGAATAGAGAAAAAACAGAAAAGAGGATTATTGCCATGTTTCAGGTAATTGATATGCACTGCGACACCATCCCGGCGCTGCAGTGGAAGGAAAAACAGGAGCATCTTGCGGATGCGGATCTTCAGATCAATCTGGATAAGCTGGAAAAGGGCGGCAGCCTCTGCCAGTGCTTTTCTCTGTTTACGTTCCTGAAGGGACTGAAAGACGAAACACCGTTTGAGCATGTGAGAAAGCTGGCTGATCTCTGGAAATCAGAGGTGGAACGGTATCCGGACCGCATTTGTCAGATCAAAACGTATGCGGATCTGATGCAGGTACAGAAGGAAGGAAAAATAGGTGCGGTGATGACCGTCGAAGAGGGTGGTGTTTACGAAGGCAGTATCGAAAAACTGCACACACTGTACGATCTCGGTGTGCGGATTTCCACGCTGACCTGGAACTTTCCGAATGAGCTTGGATTCCCGAACCCGGCGCAGGAAGAGGGAAAGCCATATCTTCCGGATCTTGAAAACGGGCTGACACCGACCGGTATTACCTTTGTCGAGGAGATGGAGCGGCTCGGCATAGTGATCGATTTATCACACTTAAATGATGCCGGAATCCGCGATGTTTTTGCACATACGAGAGGTCCGGTCATTGCATCCCATTCCAATGCGCGCGGTGCGTGCTTCCATCTGCGAAACCTTTCGGATGAAATGATTCGTCAGCTCGCAGAGCGTGGCGGCGTCACCGGTATCAATTTCTGTCCGTCGTTTCTGCGCGAGGAGGAGCCGGCAACGAAAAAGGCATCGACGATGGACATGGTACGCCATATGAAGTATCTGCGAAACGTCGGCGGCATCGACATCATCGGCCTTGGAACCGACTTTGACGGTTTCAGCGGCAAGACGGATGTGCCGGACGCTGCGCATATGCAGCATCTCGCAGATGTGATGAGCCACGACGGTTTCACCGATGAGGAGATCGAGAAGGTCTTTTCCAAGAATGTACTTCGGGTGTTTAGAGAATGCTGGAAATAAAACTACAGCTCCGGTGATGCCGCCAGAAGCTCCTTTGTATAATCATTCTGCGGATGCGCAAACAGCTCTTCCGTCTCCGCGTTCTCCACAATCCGGCCTTCTTTCATCACGAGAACCCGGTCGCACATCTGATAGATCACGTTGAGGTCATGCGAGATAAAGAGAATCGAGAGCTGAAGCTCCTCCTGAAGCTGAACCATCAGCTCCATGATCTGCTTCTGAATCGTCACATCGAGAGCGGAAACCGGTTCGTCGGCAAGGATCAGGCGTGAGCCCTGGATCAGTGCGGCCGCGATGCTGACTCTCTGGCGCTGGCCGCCGGAGAGCTCATGCGGGCGGCGTTTCAGGTGCTCTGCGGAGAGACCGACTCTTTCAGCCATCGCAAGAACCCGTTTTTTTCGTTCTTCTTTCGGAACCTTCTGCATCCGAAGCGGTTCTTCTAAAATCCAGGAGATTTTCTTCGCCGGATTCAGGGAGGAAAACGGGTCCTGGAAAATCATCTGCGGATGGTCGACCTGCGAAATTATTTCGCCCTCATCTGGGCGGATAAATCCTAAGATCACTTTGGAGAGTGTCGATTTTCCGCATCCGCTCTCTCCGACGAGACCGAGAATTTCATTTTCATGAAGCTCGAAAGAGATATCATGAAGCACCGTTTTTCTCTGCTTTCCCTCCTGATAGGAGGCAGAAATATGGCTGACTTTCAGAATGTTGTTCGGACTGATTTCTTCCATGGGTTATTCCTCCTTTTCCGCAGGCGGAGCAGCTTTTTTGTCAGAGCCTGTCGGCCATTGAGCTGTTGGAGCGATTTTGATTCGCTTTCGCAGCGATGTTCGTCGGTTCGGAATTGCATCGAGCAAGCGGCGGGTGTAGTCTTCCTTCGGGTGGAAAAAGACATCGTCTACACTGCCGGATTCCACAATCGTCCCATGATTCATGACGATGACCCGGTCACAGAGCGAACGGATGACGCCGAGGTCGTGTGAGATAAAAAGAATCGCCGTGTGATGGCGTTCATTGATTTTTTTCAGCAGCTTTAAGATCTGCGACTGAATCGTCACATCAAGAGCTGTTGTCGGCTCGTCTGCAATCAGAAGCTTCGGTTCTGTAATAAGCGCCGCAGCGATCATCACCCTCTGGCGCTGACCGCCGGAGAGCTGGTGAGGGTATTTTTTGCAAAGCTTTTCCGGGTCGGGAAGCTCGACCTCATGCATTATGGCAAGAACCTTTTCATGACGTTCTGCCGGTGTGCAGCTCTCATGGATCAGCAGTCCCTCTGCAATCTGTTCTTCGATGGTCAGAACCGGATTTAAAGAGGTCATCGGTTCCTGAAAAATCATGCTGATTTCTTTTCCGCGGATGCGCTGCAGATCCTGGCTGGAAGCGTGCGCAACGGAAGAATCTTCGTAGAGAATTTCTCCGCCGGATACGGCGGAATTTTCCTTTAAAAGGTGCAGAATGGAGAGCGCCGTCTGGGTTTTGCCGGAACCGGATTCCCCGACAATGCCAAGCGTCTCACCTTCTTCTAAGGAAAAGGAGATGCCTTTTACCACTTCGGTCGGTGGCGTGGTATCGTAAAATGCAATTTTTAAGTCACGTACATCGAGAAGTGCCATATCAGTTACCGCCTTTCTTCTGTAATCCGTCGCCGAGGAGCGATACGCCAAGCGCCAGTAAAATGACGGCAAGACCGGGGAAAACAGAGCCCCAGGGAGCAGTCATCAGATACGTCTGGGATTCTGAGAGCATCCGTCCAAGCGAGGCATCGGGCGGCTGGACACCGATGCCGAGAAAGCTCATGCCGGCCTCGGAGAGAACGGCGTTGTTGAAGCCGATTGCTGCCATCGAAAGAAGGGACGGGACCGTATTTGGCAGGATATGTACAAATATGATCCGAAGATGGGAAACACCCATCAGACGGGCACTTTTGACATAGTCCATATCTTTGCGTGCGAGAAATTCGCTTCTGGTGATACGTGCAAAGCTCGGAATGAATACGATACCGAGTGCAAGGATCACGTTGTATTTGCCGGGACCCAGCAGTGCGATAAATACCAGCGCCAGCAGGATTCCCGGAAAGGAAACAATGACATCGTTTATGCGCATCAGGATTTCGTCAATCCATCCGCCAAAATACCCGGTGAACGCACCGACAAGAACACCAATGGTTCCGCCGAGCAGCAGAGTAGCGAAAGCGACGAAGAAGGTTGTACCGGTTCCTTTTAAGACGCGGCTGAAAATATCGCGTCCAAAGTGATCGCAGCCGAACGGGTGTGACAGAGATGGAGCAGCAAACTTGGCTGCGCCGTTCATTGCGTCCGGGTCGTACGGTGTGTAGAAAAAGCCGATCAGAAGAAACAGAAGCATAAAAGCGGTGAGAACAGCTCCGATGATCAGCGTGAGATTGCGTTTCTTTTTCATAATGAAAACCCTTTCTTTTGTCGTGGGCGGCTCCCCACGACCTTTCGGTCGCGGGAGCTGATGATCGAAAGCTCCCGTCAGTCTTTTACGCGGATACGCGGATCAATTCTGCCATACAGCAGATCTACCACGAAATTGATGATAATAATGAGGGCGGCGATCAGTACAAGGATGCCCTGAACCACGGGGTAATCGCGGTTGGAGATCGAAGTGATCAGAAGATTGCCCATGCCCGGAATCGAAAAAACCTGTTCCAGAATAATGCTGTTTGCCACAATATCTGCGATTGTCATGCCCCAGAAGGTCAGTACCGGAATCAGGGCGTTTTTCAGCACATGGTGATACATAACACGGCGTGTACTGTTTCCGCGGGAATAGGCGGTGCGCACATAGTCGGCATCGAGCTGCGAGAGCACAGAGCTGCGCAGCATTTTGACAGCCATGGAACAGCGTGGAAGTGCAATGGCGGCAGACGGTGCAACAAGATAACCGATAAAACCGGAAAAATTTTCAGAAATCGGCACATAGGCGCCCGGCTGAAACCATTTGAGAATCAGACCGAAAAGATACGTGATCAGAATACCGATGAAAAATCCCGGCACAGACATGATCACCTGATTGATCGTCATGATCAGCCGGTCCAGATGGCCTCCGGCGTGCTGTGCTGTGAAAATGCCGATGGGAATCGAGACAACAAGGATCATCAGGAATGCGATAACGGTGATAGCGATGGTAATCGGAACTTTATCGCGGATCAGTTCTCCGACCGGCATCGAGTACGAATACGAGGTGCCGAGATCTCCATGAAAAAAGCCGGTTACCCACGAAGCATACCGTTCCAGAACCGGCCGATCCAGTCCCATTTCCTTTTGCAGAGCCTCAATCCGCTCCGGCGTTGCTTCTGTTCCAAGCTGCGATTTTGCTGCATCTCCGGGTATGACGGAAAAGGCAAAGAACGACAAAAAGGATACAAGAAGCAGCGTAAGAAGGAGAGAGCCGAATTTCTTTGCAATGTATTTCATGAATGGAAATTCCTCCTTGTGTAATGTAGGATACTCCGGGAATTTTTCCCGGCTTATAAAAGCAGGCACAGAAAAGCTTCGGGCGTATCGGCTGAAGGTTTTCGTGCACGTCATTTTTATTGTAGACAATGCAGGTGTAAATAGCAAGATAAAATTGGAATATCTCGAATTACAGAATAACAGGAAAAGGCCTCTTGCATAACCGGTGCGGATGATGCAAAAAGCCTTTGATAAATTGCCTTCGATAAATCCCCTGTTTAGTTTTCCATTTCCCGTCCGAGGTACGTTGCAGCTACCTGGAGGAGCTTCTTTTCCGTGTCGCCCAGCAGGGACTCCCTGTCTTTGCCGCAGAGAATGACCGAACCGATGGCATCACCGGAGGAGAGAATCGGAAAAATGAGCTCCGGCAGAGGAGTAGTATTGTCTGTGTTTTCCAAAATTGAAAAATAAGCCTTTTCACCGGGACGCGCAAGTACTGTTTTCCGGTTCAGAATCGCCTCCTCCAGCCGGCTGCTGATGGACTTGCCAAGATAATTTTTCTGTTCCGGCCCGTTTGCCGCCACAATCTGTTCCTGATCCGAAACACAGACGAGACATCCGGTCACCGTTGAAATCGATTTTGTAAACCCAGCTGCGCATTCCGCCAGCTCTTCGATCGGTGAGTATTTCTTCAGGATAATCTCACCCTCCCGTCCGGTATAAATTTCCATGGCCTGTCCCTCCCGGATCCGCATCGTGCGCCGGATTTCCTTGGGAACTACCACACGCCCCAGATCATCAATCCTTCGAACAATTCCCGTCGCTTTCATATGAAAAATTCCTCCTGTTTCCGCAATGTACTTTCCATAATTTGTGCTGTATGGGTAGTATGTGGAAAAACAGGTGGAATTATGCATGGAAAGAAGAAACAGTATCTCCGCTGTTTACAGCAATTTCGGAAAAATACAGGGGAACAGCAGTGGTTAGTCTGGTTGCTCCTTTTACAGAAGACTGCGGTCTTTTCCGAGATAGAACAAAGCGATCGTATCCGGTCCGACATGGCTTCCGGTGCAGTAATCGTAAGAAGTATTGATAAATTCACGCACCTTCACTCTTTTCTGGATTTCTTCCATCATATAAAGAGATTCCTCATAGGCATCTGCATGTGCGATTCCGACGATCTGCTTTTCCGGTTCTTCGATCGTTTCACAGAAAAGACGAATCAGTTCATTTAAAACGGCCTTGCGTCCGCGGACATTCTTGTAGGAAACAATATAGCCATCTTCACTTCCACGCAGAATCGGTTTGATTTTCAGCATATTTCCGACCACAGCGACACTTCCCTTGATTCTTCCGGTACGGGAAAGATATTTCAGATCGCCGACGGTGAAAACACCGTTCATTTTGCTAACGTAGGTTTCCAGAAGATCTGCCGCTTCGTCTACGTTCATGCCCCGATCGCGCATCTCGCTGGCATAGATGGCGAGGATGCCCTGTGCAAGAGAGGCATTCAGGGAATCGACGAGGCGGATTTTACGTTTTCCGCCGTATTCTTCAAGAAGCTCCTCTGCAGCAAGTCTTGCGGAGTTATAAGTTCCGCTGATGTTTTTGCTTAAGGAAAGATAGATGACATCCTGATCTGCCTCAAGAGCGGTGCGGAACGCATCCGCAAAATTTGCGGTGCTGATCAGTCCGGTCTTGATTTCACAGCCGGTGCGCATGGCATTGTAATATTCTTTTCCTTTTGCAAGCTCCTCTTCCGGTGACAGATCCGGGTCGAAGCAGACCAGCTCTTTTCCATTCACAAGATTGACGAAAGAAACGACATGGATATCGTATTTTTTCGCAGTAACAGCAGGCAGATTTGCTGCTGAATCAACAAAAACCTGAAACATAAATAAATTCTCCTTTGTAGTGTAAATGTCCCCCAAAATGATGTAACTTTTGATAAGCATTGTAACATATTGTATCACCAAAGAAGAGGGATTTCAATGGAGGATAGACAACATACTACAAAGGAGTGTGCCGACAAGTTGATTCCTGAAATCATCTGTTTTCGGAAGAAATTTGACCAGGTATCAATGCATAGTAATAATGACCAAAAACGGCAGACGTATTTTTAGTAAAAACGGCTTTTGAAAACTGCGCGTCGCATTCTCGTTACTTCAGTGATGAGTTAGACGCGCAAAATTTTTACCAAAAAGAGGAACAAATGTTTGATATATTCCTATGCATATGGTATACTATTTTTATGAAGAAAGATATGTTTACAATTAATAAAAATGGTCTTTCCTATGGTAGAGGATATGTGTACTCTCTGCAGTATCATCTGATCTGGTGTACAAAGTACAGAAAAAAGGTTTTAAAAGACGGAATTGATGTGGAATGCAAAGAAATGCTGGAAAGTCTTGCACAGGAATATAAATTTCAAATCCTGGCTATGGAGGTTATGCCGGATCATATTCATCTGCTTGTAGATTGCAGACCACAGTTTTATATTTCAGACATGATCAAAATCATGAAGGGGAATCTTGCGCGCCAGATGTTCCTTTTGCATCCAGAGCTAAAGAAAGAGTTGTGGGGAGGGCATTTGTGGAATCCGTCTTATTGTGCTGTAACGGTCAGTGACCGGAGCCGTGAACAGGTACTTGCTTATATAGAAGGGCAGAAGGAAAAATCCCGTTAAAACCCGGAGGAGAAAGCGAATGAAAATCATATCCAGTTATGGTGTTGAATTACGAAAACAGAATATTCCGATCCGCCAGACACTGGAGATTTACCGTTCTGCTGTCCGCTATCTGGTCGAAGTGTATGAATCTGTGTGGGAAGAACTGGTCAAAATTGAGGAAAGTAAGAAACGTTTCAATGCAGCAGAACATCTGGTGCATACAACGAAACGGAATCCGGCCCGGTTTGAC
>NZ_QUIM01000016.1:0-7366 GCF_003480245.1 Blautia sp. AM42-2 | reverse complement strand
ACGAAAACAGAATATTCCGATCCGCCAGACACTGGAGATTTACCGTTCTGCTGTCTGCTATCTGGTCGAAGTGTATGAATCTGTGTGGGAAGAACTGGCCCAAATTGAGGAAAGTAAGAAACGTTTCAATGCAGCGGAACATCTGGTGCATACAACGAAACGGAATCCGGCCCGGTTTGATTTTGATTTCTGCTTTCCCAAGATGCCATCCTATTTCAGACGGGCGGCAGTCCAGCATGCGCTTGGGAGTGTATCTTCTTATCGGACGCGTCTGGAACAGTGGAAAGCAGAGGGACAGAAAACAGGAAAGCCGTATCTGAAAAGTGAACAGTATGCCATGCCTGTTTTTTACCACAATGTCATGTACCGTGAAAACACAGAAGAGAAAGATGCGGCCTTTTTAAAACTGTACGATGGACACGACTGGAAATGGTTTGCTGTGTGGCTGAAACATACGGATATGGAATACTTAAGAAAACACTGGTCGGGCAAAAAAGCTTCGGCTCCAACGTTGGAGAAGAAGCACCACAAATATTTTCTGCGTTTTACATATGCGGAAGAGGTATCTTTAAACCAGACACCTGTCAAAGAGCAAACGATCTGCAGCGTGGATCTCGGCATCAATACGGATGCAGTCTGTACCATCATGCGTCCAGACGGAACTATCCTGGGAAGAAAGTTTATTAACTTTTCCAGTGACAAAGACCGGATGTACCGTGTGCTGGGACGGATCCGAAGATTTCAGCGGGAACATGGATCGCGTCAGGCGCAGGGAAGATGGGCATATGCAAAACGTCTGAATACAGAGCTTGGCAGAAAAATTGCCAAGGAAATCATTTTTTATGCATCAGAAAAGAAGGCAGATGTGATTGTTTTCGAATATCTGGAAATGAAAGGAAAACTTTCCGGGAAGAAAAAGCAGAAACTGCAGATGTGGAGAAAACGTGATATCCAGAAACGGTGCGGACAGCAGGCACACAGAAAGGGAATCCGAATTTCCCGAATCTGTGCATGGAACACGAGCAGGCTTGCCTTTGATGGATCAGGAGAAATTGCCCGTGATATACGGGATCATCGTCTGTGTACGTTTCAGACCGGAAAAAGATACAACTGTGATTTGTCGGCATCGTATAATATCGGAGCAAGATATTTTATCCGTGAAATTTTAAAACCCTTACCGGAAACGGAAAGGTCTTTGCTGGAGGCAAAAGTTCCTGCAGTAAAGCGTAGAACCTCATGTGTTTATGCAGATCTGAGAGAACTGATTTCAGAAATGGAACTGCGTAAAGCAGCATAAACACAGGCAGATATGCAGTGGATTACCTGTTATGTGGAAACCTGCCGTATCCGGCATGGAAGAAGCACATATCTGTGCAAAATCTAAGTAACAGGCGTATCCGCCGATATTTGGTCTGCCGCTTAAAGCGGCCGGAAGCACGTGGCTTTAGTCATGTGAGGTTCACTCCATGTGCAATGAAAGTGGAGATGTTGTAATAGTAACAGGAGATAATAAAGGTTCTTTTGTACGCTATACTTTTACGGAATAAAAGTGCCGGTCGGTAAGGAGAAAATTTTGTTTGACTTTTTGAAAAAGAGGCAATATAATTACAGAAAACGAGTGGCGAGTAAGCGTAAATCCAGTTTACCGGCTGCTCGTTTTTGGTTTGCAGAAAATAAATATCGCCGTGAAAAGTGTGTAGCCTGTCAGCGTAAGTCCAGCTTATAAGATAAGGTGCGCACTTTTTTTGTGCCAAAAAGAAAGGAGTTAAAACAAAATGGCGGAAAGCAACAAGATGAAGGAGATGCCGGTGAATAAGCTGATGATCAGGATGGGAATCCCGATGATCTTATCTATGGCATTGCAGGCAGTCTATAACATTGTAGACAGTGCATTTGTAGGAAATATGAGAGTGGGAAGCGAAGAGGCATTAAATGCACTGACACTGGTATTTCCGGTACAGATGCTTATGGTGGCAGTAGGAATCGGAACCGGTGTAGGAACCAATGCGCTTCTAGCAAGGACGCTTGGACAGGGAAACGGTAAAAAAGCTGCAAAGGTAGCGGGAAACAGTCTGTTTCTTGGTGTGATCATTTATGTGGTCTGCTTATTATTTGGTATCTTTGGGGTGAAAACATATATTTCATCGCAGACAGTAGACACAGAAGTACTTGAGATGGGAGTTGGCTATCTGAGGATATGCTGCGTAATCTCTTTTGGTATTATTTTCTTTTCTCTGTTTGAAAAGTTACTTCAGGCAACAGGACGTTCTTTTTATTCTACCATTGGTCAGGTGGTTGGAGCTGTTGTAAATATCATTCTTGATCCGATCATGATCTATGGTATCGGACCCTGCCCGGAAATGGGGGTGAAAGGTGCAGCTTATGCAACGGTAATTGGTCAGGTAGCATCCGCAGTGTTACTGTTCATTTTCCATATGAAGATGAACAAGGAATTCGAGCATGGAGCGAAATACATGAAGCCGGATGGCGGAATTATCAAAGAAATCTATGCAATCGGACTTCCGGCAATCATTGCACAGGCTCTAATGTCCATTATGGTTTACGTGATGAATCTGATCCTGAAGTTCAATCCGTCAGCACAGACAGCCTATGGATTGTTCTATAAAGTTCAGCAGTTTGTTCTTTTCCTTGCTTTTGGCCTGCGAGATGCGATCACCCCGATCATTGCATTTGCCTATGGGATGAGAAGTAAGAAAAGGATTCAGGATGGAATTAAAAATGGTCTGATCTATACCATAATATTAATGATTCTGGGAATTGCAATCACAGAGATCTTCCCCGAAGCATTTGCAACGCTGTTTCATACGGGAGCGTCAAGAGAATATTTTATCGGAGCAATGAGGATAATTTCGATCAGCTTTCTGTTTGCAGGAATCAATGTTGCTTATCAGGGCATTTATCAGGCATTGGATGGTGGTGTGGAATCACTGGTTATCTCGCTTTTGAGACAGCTTGTGATTATTTTACCATTGGCAGGAATTTTTTCTGTATTTGTCAGAAATGGGCAGATAGGAGTTTCACTGATCTGGTGGGCATTTCCGATCACGGAAATAGTTTCCTGTTTTGTAGGATATGTGTTTTTGAAGAAAATCAGAAAAAATAGAGTGAATGTTTTGAACTGAGGAGGAACTGGAAATGGCAAAAAAAATCATCACAATCAGCAGAGAATTTGGAAGCGGTGGGCGTTTTATCGGAGAAGAGGTCGCAAAAAAACTGGGAATTTCCTACTATGATAAGAATATCATCAGCCGGATTGCAGAAAAGTCCGGCTTATCACCGGAATATATTCAGGAAAGTGCGGAATTATCTCCCAAAAAAGGTTTGCTTGCGTATGCACTTGCCGGACGTGATATTACAGGAAAATCAGTGGAGGATATGGTGTATGAGGCACAGAGAAAGGTTATTTTAGAACTGGCTGATAGAGAACCGTGTGTGATCATTGGAAGAAATGCGGATTATATTTTGAAAGACAGGGATGATGTATTGAATGTATTTATCCATGGAGATATGTCGGAAAAAACAGAGCGTATTATGTGCTTATATCATGTAGAAGAGAAGGAAGCCGTCAAAATGATGGCAGATACAGATAAAAGGCGTATGACGAATTATAGTTTTTACACGGATCAGAAATGGGGAAAAGCCAGCAATTATACGTTGTGTCTGAACAGTTCACAGCTTGGATATGACAGATGCGAGAAGATCATTGTGGAATGCAGTAAATAACCTGCCGTGTATCGATTGTGTCATGTACGCTGACACAAGTGCAAAAAAACAGATAATCCTGGATTGTATATGATTTTGTTATGAATGATCCAGGATTACTTTATGTAAAAAGAAAATAGAACGGATATTGACAAAAAAATAGTAATTATCTATAAATGAGCAAGTTCGTGATTTTGCATAAAAGAAAGACACTTTGATTCTTGATGTTGTATAATAAACAAACATTTGCAACATTTACGAAAGAAGGTGCCTCTTGCAAATACTATACATCATTCTTTATTCATATACAACCAGCTTAAGCAATTAAGGATAGAGTAAACTTACTGTCAGTTGGAGAGTCGCAGAAGATTCCCTGCTATGAACTTGACCAGATTGTTTTCTCATAGTCTACTTCTCCCACAGTGTTTTGGTGGCATTTCGTATTTGCTGAAGGTACATGAAAGTGTTCTCCTGTTAAATAATATTCTGTAAGTTATTTTCTATAGATATCCGCTGATAGTAGGTATCTATGATATCCTGTAAAGTAATCGTATTCATTTTTTCTTCGGCAGCCTTTTGAATTTCATTATAAAATCCCTGCAAAGATAACTGAATGTTAATGCCAATGCCACAATCTGGATTGGTATGAGTATCTAAATGAAGCAATGGTTTATCACCTTCAACTGCTTTATAAATATCCAGCAATGTAATCTGATCGGCTGGTTTTGAAAGAGAAGGACGGGCATGTCCGGCTACACTTGTCATAAGTTCCGCTTTTTTTAGTTTTAACATAAGCTGGCGTACAAAGCCGGGATTTGTATGGACACTTTCTGCAATTGAGGCACTGGAGAGGGATTTTTCCTGGTTGATAGCAATCAGAACCATCACATGAACAGTATCACTTAATTTCGTTGAATATTTCATGATAAGAAACTCCTTGTAGTATGATATAATGATCTTGTTTTCACGTTTTTGGGATGAAAATATTTCTGGTTTGTTTAAAACATCCTAAGTTCTCAACAGTTCTTTTTAATGTGTTGATAAACTGTGCATTTTTTAATGCTTTGATGATTGTAAATAATATAATTACAACTATAATGGAGATTAAAGGAAAAGTCAACACAGATACTATAAATGTTCACAAAGGAGAACTTATGGAATACAAAAATCAAACAGAAAATCGTGCATTTCAGGAAATGTTGCAGGCAGCAGTAAAACGGCTGCAAAATCGTTCCGGAGAGGAGATTGCTGCAAAAAGCGGGGCTGTTTTTCATAGCAGCCGGAATGTACTTGAGATAATGAGTTTTTATGAAACGATTGAAATTCAACTTCCTGAATTCTATATTAACTCAGACATAGATGAATGGCATTATCTGACGTTGTTGCATTATCTGGATATGGCCGATGGCACAGAAGGCTCACAGAAGCTCATTACTTTTGGTAACCTGAAAGATGGATTGATACGGGGAACCAAGTTTGACCGGACTGCAGAGCAGAAACTGGAAAAGCTTTTGCAGGATAAAGATCCTGAGAAAATTCAGAAAGCATGTAAAAACCTGGGTGCAGAATTCACAGAGACAAAGGCGGATCTGTGTGCTGTTTTTCCAGTTCTGCCAAGATATCCGGTAACTTTAAAGATATGGTTTGCAGATGAAGAATTTCCTGCATCTGGCAAAATATTTCTTCAGGATCATGCCGATCATTATCTGAGTGTAGAAGATGCGGTAACAGTTGGAGAAATTTTGCTGCAAAAATTATCGGAAGCATTTTCTTCTCTCTGATCATGAATCAGAAAACTTTCCAGCCCGGATTTGATAAATTTGTCGATTACTGTCTGAATCTGTTTCCAGTCATTACAATGATTGCGGAGCATCAGTCTGTTGATGGAAAGGCAGCCATTCATTTGAAAATAAAAAACCGATTCTGCCTGTTCAAAGGTCAGGAGGCTGTGTGACATAAGCCAGGTCACATAGCCTTCTTTTGTATTTTCTGCTATTTTTTCCAGAAGAATAGGGGCAATTGCATCATCCAGAAACAGTGCCCTGTATTGTGATTCCATCTGTATTTTCTGACAGAACGGATAGGAACAGCTTTTTTGATTTAGACAGAATAAATGATCTACAGTTGTTAACATATCCTGAGTCATATCATTAAAAATATCTGATAATACATCATAGATATCGTAGTAATGAAGATAAAAAGTGCCACGGTTGATTTCAGCATTTTTGCAGACCTCTGTAACTGTAATTTTCGTAAAACTTTTCTGCTTTAACAATTCTAAGAACGTATCTTTTATGGTTTGTCTGGTATAGCGGGTACGGCGATCTTGTTTTTTCGCTTTTTCTGACATTATATACTCCTGTATTATTTGGGATCATATGATTCCTCAACAATTTTTCTTATATGTTGAGTAACCATACAAATCTCACAGACTGATTATTGTAATTTATATAGTAACAACTATAATGAGGTTTAAAGAAAAAGTCAACAGATTGTTCAGAATTTTAGGAGGAAAAATATGGGACATGTAATTGCAGTATCAGGAAAAGGTGGCGTAGGAAAAACAACTCTTTGTGGATTGTTGATCCAGTATTTATGTGAAAGCGGAAAACGTCCGGTCCTGGCGGTGGATGCAGATGCAAATGCAAATTTGAACGAAGTGCTCGGTGTTGAGCCGGAGGTCACACTTGGGGAGCTGAGAGAAGAAATTGAGTGGGCAGGCATAGACCCACGATATCAGATTCCCTCCGGTATGACAAAACAGGCATATCTGGAAATGCGTCTTTCTGATGCGATTGCAGAAGAAGACGATTATGATTTGATGGTAATGGGACGAACCCAGGGACAGGGCTGCTATTGTTTTGTAAATGGTCTTGTGCAGACCCAGGTTCAGAAACTGCAAAGCCATTATCCATATATTGTGGTTGATAACGAAGCGGGTATGGAACACATCAGCAGAGGAATTCTGCCAATGATGGAAGTTGCGATTCTTGTGAGTGACTGTTCCAGAAGAGGTGTTCAGGCAGCCGGACGTATTGCAAAGCTGATGAATGAATTAAACTTTAAACCACAGAAAACTGGATTAATCGTGAATCGTGTTCCGGATGGAAAACTGGATGCCGGAACTCTGGAAGAAATCCGAAATCAGGGACTGGAACTGTTAGGCATTGTACCACATGATGACCAGGTATATCAGTATGACTGTGATGGAAAGCCGATCATACGGCTTCCGAAAGATTCTCCTGTAAGAAGTGCACTGGGAGAAATTGTAAAGAAGTTAGGATTGTGAGTTGGAGGATTGGAAGTTTGAAAACTGCGCGTCGCATTCTCGTTACTTCAGTGATGAGTTAGACGCGCAAAATTTTTACCAAAATGGGAACAAATGTTTGAGTTATTCCTATGCATATGGTATACTATTTTTATGAAGAAAGAAGTCATCTGCTTGTAGATTACCGACCACAGTTTTATATTTCAGACATGATCAAAATCATGAAGGGGAATCTTGCACACCAGATGTTCCTTTTACATCCAGAGCTAAAGAAAGAGTTGTGGGGAGGACATTTGTGGAATCCGTCTTATTGTGTTGTAACGGTCAGTGACCGGAGCCGTGAACAGGTACTTGCTTACATAGAAGGGCAGAAGG